>CAMYNO010000250.1 GCA_947259815.1 uncultured Parvularculaceae bacterium | reverse complement strand
CTTTTTCCAAGTCATATTTTGTCGCCTTTTCACTTTTCGCCACATGCTCTCATCAAAGAAGTGTGACCTGCCCCTACGACCAACATCGATCTCGCTAAAATTTTACTGACAGCGAAAGCGCGCCGAACTCATGCCGCGCGCCCTGATTTAAGAATTCCTTTGTCCGCCAAACATAGGTGTAGGCGATCTGGACCGATTTGATTTGGATCACGGCGCCGGTCTGGACGTCGGCGACAAGATGGCGTTTTTCGACCGAAAGACTGTCGCGCCAGGTGTTCCCGTCAAGAAAAATATTGCGCCCGACGGCTCGCCCTTCCGCGCCGGCGAACAGGTACCACGATGCGGCGTTTACGCCGCGAAAATACCCGGCGCCGGCCAGGCTGGGCCGGATGCGCGGCGGACCGTAATTTCCTTCAAGATTTCGGCCGACGCGAAGCGTCAGGCCGGCATTGCCTTGAGTCAACACATTGCCGACGGAGACGCCCGCATTGGGCGATGCATCGATTCCTATACCGGGGCGCGAGACCCGAAAAAACGGTCGCCAGCGCCGTTCATAGGACAGAATTAAACCGGGTTCGTTTCGGAGCTGGTTGTCCCACCCGTTGACCCTGTCGCCATTGATAAGACGATGGAAGTTGTTTTGCACTTCGTCGCCGAGCGCTGCGGGGCCGACGACGCCGGCCGAGACGGTAAGCATGTCCAGCACGTCGTCTTCGCGCTCAACCAGCACGGAATATTCTCCGTAGAGCCAACCGGCATATGGGTGCTGACCAGGCAGCGGCTCGAACGCTTCAGTGTCCTGCGGCGTAAATATGCTGTGACCAACAGCGAATCCGACACGCGTTACATCGCCCGGGGACGCCCGCAAAAAACCTCTCGCAAGTTCTTCACCGCGCCCCGCCGCCGACAGATAACCAAACCTGACGCCGTTCGTATAGTTGCTGTCTGATGAGCCGAAATAGTCATTCTCAAGGAGCGCGCTCCAAGTCGCTTTTTCCTCTGCGACAGCGCAGGGCGCCCATGACGCTGAAATGAAAATGGCAAGCAATGGAATCTTCATAGGGCCGGCGCTTAATCCGCCGCCTCTGGCCGAAAATGCAAGATATGTTCTTCGTTGAGTTCCCTCTTTACGCTTCATTCGACCTCTTGGCCCCTACCAGCGTGATCATTGATCTGGGACGTCAAGAGACCAATAGCGGCCAGGAGCTGAAACGTCGCCGCCCGCGCGTCGCGATCCGCATTCGCCAGCGCCACTTGCGCGTCGAGATATTCCTGTTCCGCGTCGAGGACGTCGAGCGTCGTGCGCTCGCCGACTTCCGCTTCGCGCCGCACGCCGTCGAGCGCCAGCGCGTTGGCGCGAACTTGCGTCTGCGACGAAACGATATTTGCGCGTGCGGCCGCCAGTCTTTGCCAGCTGCTTGTGATGCGCGACTCGACCTGGCGTTCAGCAAGGGAAATGCGGCGGCGATCCGCCCTGTTGACCGCGCGCGCTTCGCGCACGTGCGAAAGGTTCAGCCCGCCAAGAAAGATAGGCGCGGTCACGCGTACGCCATAGGCGAAGCGTTCATCCTGATCGATGAATGAAGACGGCTCCTCGGCATATTGATATTCCGCGCGGAGAGAAACGGTCGGCGAGAACGCCCCTTTGGCAATGGCGACGCCGCGCCGGGACGCTTCTTCGCGCATTTGCGCCTGGGCGATGAAGGGAGAGAGCTCCCGCGCGATCGCTTTGGCCTCTTCAAGCGTCTCCGGCGTCTCAGGCAATACCGGCGCGTCTTCGAGGCTTGCGGGCATTTGTCCGATGAGTTCCGCGAAGGCGGCGCGGCTGATCGCGAGCTGCGCCTGCGCGCTGGTCATGCGGGCGCGCGCCTGCGCGAGGCGCGCTTCGCTTTGCGCCACGTCTGTCTTGGTGACTTCGCCGATGTCAAAGCGAAACGCGATTTCTTCGAATTGCTTTATCAAGACCTGTACGTTGTTTTCCGTCGCCCTATAAACGACCATGTCGCGCACCACGTCAAAATAAGCGATCGCCGCGCGGGAAAGAACATCTTGCTCAACAAGGGACAGCCGGGCGCCGCCGGCTTTCGTGCGCGCTTTCGCCTGCCGGATCGCGTTGACGTTCCGCAATCCGGCGAAGATCTGCTGCTCGCCCTGTACTTGCGCGGTCGCCGCATCCAGTTTGAAATTGCGACTGTCCGCCCCGGCGCCGAAGACATCGCTGCTGATCGATTGCGTGTCGTCAACCTTTTCATAGCCAGCGCCGGCCGTTATTTGCGGGAGGCCGCCCGCACGGGCCTGCGCCACGCCTTCGCGGGTCGCGTCAAGTTGGGCGCGCTCAACTGCGATTTCCGGGTTTGCGGCGTATGCGAGCGACAGGGCCTCTTCGAGGGTTTGGGCGGCGGCAGGCGAATAAAGACTAATCGAGACCCCCAGCACGCCTGAAAATCTCCGGGTAATGAGCGTCCAGGATTTCCGGCATTGCTCAAATGTGCGCAACATAACCATCTCTTACTCTGCCGGCGCCTTAGTCGATGAATCGGCCTTGGTCCATTTGTCAGGAATTACGCTGCTAAACTTGCTATAGATAATTTTTACAACGTGGTTGATATCGCCCGGAACCATATATGCGGCCGGCACGACGAGCAGCGTCAGGATTGTCGACGATGAAAGCCCGCCGATGATCAGAAAGCCTAGAGAGTTCCGCCATTCGGCGCCGTCGGAAGCCGAAAGCGCAACCGGGATCATGCCGAATATGGCGGCGAAGGCCGTCATGAGGACGGGCCGCAGCCGTTCGGGACAGGCCTTGTGAATCGCATCGCGCACGGTTGCGCCTTCGTCGCGCAACTGATTTGCGCGGTCGACGAGGAGAATGCCGTTTTTCATGACGATGCCCATCAAGGCGATGAGACCGATCTGGGCGAATAGCGACATTTCCTGGCCGCCGAAATAAAGCATGGCGAAGGCGCCGGAAAACGAGAGCGGCGCCGTCAGCATGATGACGACCGGCTGAACAAAAGAATTAAACTGACTGGCGAGTACGATATAAAGGGCGACCATCGCCAAACCGAAGGCGAAAATGATTGCCGATATTGACTCATTCATCCGCCGTACAGACCCTTCATAGCTGATCTGCATACTTGCAGGCGGCGGGTTTTCAGCGACGATTGCCTCCAGCGCTTCGGTTGCCGTGCCGAGCGCGACGTCTGATGCTGTATTGGCGAGGATAGAGATTTTGCGCGCACGGTCCTGGCGGTCGATTTGCGACGGCCCGCTGGCGAAGCGCATGGTCGCGACACTGGCGAGATCAATCAGCTGACCGGCCTCATTCCGCACCTGAATGAGCTGCAGCTGGTCCCGGTTCTGTCGCTGGGACTCCTCAAGTCGTACGCGCACGTCATATCGCTTGCCGCCTTCTTCGTAAGTGCCGGCGTCAACACCGCCGATCACCGTGCGCGCCGTCGTCGCCAATGTGCGCGCGGAAACGCCAAGATCGCCGGCGCGCGTGCGATTAAAATCGATCAGCAATTCAGGCCGGCCCTCTTCGAAACTCGAACGCAAGTCAGAATAGAGGTTTGTCTCTCGCATTTTCGCCATGATCGTTTTGACATAGGCGTCGATGGCCGGGATCGCATTGCCCCTTATGACGAGTTCGATATCGCCCGTCGAAACCCCGCCGCCGGAAATCCACGGCACTTCGGCGACGGTGATTTCGCTCGCGTCTGGAACAGCTTCGCGCAGCGCGCGTCGCGCCTCATCCATGACCTCGAACTGACCGATCCGCCGTTCCTGCTTCGGCGTGATCGACGCGTAAAGGTCGATGACATTCGCCTTTCCCTGGCTACCGGCGCCAGCGGTCAGAAAGATGTTCTTCACATGCTCAACGCCGCGCAATGCTTCGTTCGCCGCCGCAATCGCTTTTTTCGATTCAGCGATCCCCGATCCAAGCGGCAATTCGATCGCCCCCAGAAATTCGCTGCGATCGGCTTTAGACGTGAAGCCGCTCGGCACCCGGGAGGCGAAAAAGCCACCAACGAAAAGCGATCCAATAGCGGCGGCTAGCGCGACATATCGCCAGCGAACGACGAGGCCGACGATAGCGCTGTAAACGCGGTCAAGGCGACGATGGAAGTTCTCGACCGGGCGAAAGATTGCCGGATGCGATTCCGGCTTCAGGAAGCGCGACGCCAGCATCGGCGTCAAGGTCAGCGCGACCAGTAGCGACACCGACACGGCGAAGACGATCGCAAGGCCGTACTGAAGGAAAAATCGCCCGACAATGCCCTCCATGAAAGCGATAGGCACGAAGACGGCGAGCGTTGCGAAAGTGCCGGCAAGCACCGCGAGCGCAACCCGCGCGGTTCCCTGCCGCGCCGCCTTTTCCGGCTCGACGCCGGCGTCGATATCGCGCTGCACGCTTTCGACAACAACGATCGCGTCGTCGACAAGCAAACCAATGGTCACCGTGAGCGCCAGCAAGGTGAGCATGTTGATGGTGAAATCGAAGACCTCAAAAGCGAAGAATGCGGAGATCAGCGATGTTGGAATGGCGATGGCGACCATCAGCGTGGCGCGCCAGCTTAAAAGAAAAAAGAACGTGACGATGACGACGAGAACGATCGCAATTTCAAGCTCGTGGGTAACATCTTCGACCGACGATTCGATGAACCGGCTGACGTCGCGCGCCACAACCAGCTCATATCCGTCGGGCGCGCCTGATTGCAGGCGTTCGACCTCCGCATGAACGGCTTCGGCGACTTCGAGTGTGTTGCGGCCCGATTGGCGCCGAACTTCGAGCGAAACGCCGGGCCGCCCATTGAACTCCGCAAAACTGCGTTCGTCTTCCAGCCCGTCCTCGACCCGCGCCACGTCGCCGATCCGCGTCGGCGCGCCGCTTTCGCGATAGGCGACCACAAGATCGGCGAATTCCTGCGGCGTCTTCGCTTCAGACACCGTCTTTACGCCGAATTCGCGCGCGCCGCCGCCAACCTCAAGGCGTCCGCCGGGCACTTCGGCGTGTTCCGACCTGACCGCACGGACAACGTCGTCGGCCGTCACGCCAAACGCACGCATCTTGTCGGCGTTAAGCCAGATCCGGATTTCGCGAAGGCGACCACCGACAATTGTGACGGACCCAACGCCGGGCAGGCGCTGCACCGCTTCCTTGGCGACTTCGTCCGCATAGGTCGTGATGTCGCCGATCGACGCGTCTGCGGCGATCATGATCGACATGATCGGCGCCGCGTCGGGATCGACTTTTTCTATGACCGGCGGATCGATATCCTCAGGCAAGTCGCGGCGGGCGATGTTGACCTTGTCGCGCACGTCCTGCGCCTTCACATCGACATTCTCTTCGAGCTCGAACTCGATGAAGACCTGGGAGAGACCGTCCGCGCTTGTCGAGCGAAGCTGCTTGATTCCGGAAATCGTATTGACGCTTTCCTCGATCACATCGGAGACTTCCGTTTCCATCGTGTCGGGACTTGCGCCCTCCAGTGTCGTCGTTACCGCGACATAGGGAAACTCAACGTCGGGAAAGAGATCGACGCCAAGCCGGCCCATCGAAATCCAGCCGAGGACGACAAGCGCGCCGATTATCATGACGGCGAGGACCGGGCGTTTGATGGAGAGGTCGACGAGCCACATCAGGCGGCCTCGGGTGAAACGGCATCACCCGCGGCGATGGGCTCGCCGTTCGGGACAATCACCTCATCGCTTGACCCGAGCCCTTCGCTCACGGCGAACGTTCCGTCCGGCCGCTCTTTCGCGATGACGCGCCGCATTTCAGCGCGCCCGTCTTTCAGAACCAGAACATAGGCCCCGGACGGGTCCAGAAAAACCGCTTTTGACGGGACTGACAACACCGGTATTTCATCGGTGAAGATTTCAGCGCGGGCGAATTGTCCTGATTTCAGCGAATAATCCGAGTTGTCGATTGGCAGGCGCAACTCAACTGTCCGGGCGCCGACATCGAGCATATCGTTCAATACCAAAACGTAGG
>CAMYNO010000249.1 GCA_947259815.1 uncultured Parvularculaceae bacterium | reverse complement strand
TTCCATTCAGGACCAGATCAAGATGGAAGTCGTCGCCGGCTCCATGCGCGATGCCTTTGGCGTTGCCGAACAGCGCCGTTTTGCCGGCGACATAAAGCTCACCGGGGCGCCAGAACGGCGCCAGCCGGGCAACATCGCACCATCCCCGACGCCAACGGCCAATGCGATTGAAGAAATCCCCAGCGCCGCCCCCGCAGCGGGCGAAGATGGGCTGCGCGGCGCCTATAGCGCGGCGAATACCGACCGCCGGCGTTTTCTGGAGACGAAAGAACGCTTTGAAAAGGCCATACTCTCCCACCCTCTCCTCAAAGACGCCGCCGATACAATGGTGATTAACGTCGAGGAAGATGGGCTCCAGGTCGTTTTGGTCGAGAAAGAAGGCGCACCCATGTTTGAGCTTGGGGCGACAGCGCCGACGCCGCGCGCGCAGGCCCTGCTTCAGGGACTGGCGGCCGTCCTGATCCCGCTTCCCAACCGGATTTTCATCGACGGGCACGCGGATGCGGCTGGCGGCAGCGCCTATTCCTCATTCGAATTGACGGCGGCGCGGGCCAACGCCGCACGAGAAATAATCGAACGCGCCGGGTTCCCGCACGACCGGATCGCCGGCATTTCAGGACGCGGCGCCGCCGACCCGCTGACGCCCGCCGACCCGTTTGCGCCATCTAACAGACGCATCGTGATCCGCCTGGAAAAAGCCGCACCGCTATTGCCCGCCGAGCGCTCGCTTTAGCGGCTGTTAAATCGCAGGGCTACAAAACTCCGCAGATTGCCAGTTGAAACTGGACTTGCCAAAAAGCACACCAGTCAATTCAACCTATTACGCGCCGTTTCGAAATCCGCCGGCTGGCGTCCCAAACTATTACTTTTTTAAAAAAGCGCATGAATTCTGCGTTGCGGATTGGCGATATATGCGGATTGATATAAGTCAGCCATGCGTCGTCCCGTCGATACGGTTCAGGAACAGGAAAAATACGTGCAATCGGAAAAAAAGCCAGCGTTTATTGGTGTATCGACGAAAGACCGAAAAAACCATGGCAACATTATTCACGCAGTCGCGGCGAGGCGTTTGCTTCCCGAAGGAACAGAGTATCAGGGATTCAAACCCTGGAGCGATGAGGAGATCGAACGCATACGATCCCACTCACACCTTGTAGTCGTAATGGCCAACGCCATCAGCCTTGGCGTCGATGAGTCGCCGATGTCGGCGTTACACCGCATCATGGCTGACAATATCGAACGACTTAATATGCCCACCGTCGTTTTGGGACTGGGTTCACAGGCCGAAGCCGGCGAGGCGGCGAAGCAAACCATTCCCGCTGGCACATTGAAATTAATTCAGGTTCTTGGCGAACATTCGCAATCCATCGCATGTCGCGGCGCCTTCACCGCGGAGGTGGTTGCACATCATGGCGTTTCCAACGTCGAGGCCATTGGCTGCCAAAGCACATTCTGGCATGGCGCGGAATTGCCTTTTGAATACGGCCGACGTGAAGTGAGCAACAATATTGCATTCAATTACAGCATGATCAGAAACGAGGCGAAGTTAATAGAGTGGTGCGTAAAGTCTAACCTAATCATGATAGGGCAAACGGAATTCTGGGAAGAAGACGTAGCAAAAAGTAAAGATCCCAAAATCGGCCCAAGGCAAAAATATCTGTTTGCGAATACGCGCATTTCCGAGAACGAATACCGAACTTTTTGCAGCAAACGCTTTCGCTGGTTCACGACTGTCAGCGCCTGGATGGATTTTATGAGTCCATTGCCGCTTTCTGTTGGAACCCGTTTCCATGGAAATATGGCGTCGATGATATCGGGCACCCCGTCTCTTTGGTTTGCGCATGATCAACGCACGCACGAATTATGTAAATTGCTGTCCTTACCCCACATTCCGCTGGAGGACGCTTTGGCCGATATGCGGATTGAACGGTTTATGGAACTGGCTGATTTTGCCGATTTCCGAAAAAATTACCGCGACAATTACGAACGCTTCAAGACATATATAGAGCGCGCCGGATTGCACCTGCGCTTCTGAGTCAACTGTTTCCATATATGCGATGCACTATTGACAATACTTAAGAGAGAAACATGACACACCTTCTTCAGACCGAAACAAACACGACTTTTGACCGCTATCCTGCTGTGTTTTCAGCCGCTTCGTCGCGACTTCCCGGCGCGCGGCGACTATTGTCATTTGGATGCTCGAAAGGCGATGAAATTTTTTCATTGGCGACACAATACTTCAATCAATCAACAATAGTTGGCGTCGATCGAAATCAAGAATGCCTTGAAGAAGCACGTAATAGAATCACAGAATTCGATATTCGCGAAAACACAATAAAAATTGAGCTCTCTGATCAGCACTGGCTTGATACATTGCCAAAATTCGATTGCATATTCGCAATGAGCGTTCTTTGCTTGTGGCCGCATACAGAGAAAATGGACGATATCTCAGGCGTTTTTCCGTTCGATAATTTCAACTCGGCGATAATGTTGTTAGATACATTACTTAAACCGGATGACTTGCTGGTGTCGGTGTCTTCAAATGCGTAATT
>CAMYNO010000248.1 GCA_947259815.1 uncultured Parvularculaceae bacterium | reverse complement strand
CGGGTTTTTGTAACGCCCTCCATTCACTGGATACATCACCATGCGGTGCGCGCTGACACCGACTCTAATTATGCTGCGATATTGAGCATCTGGGATCGCTTATTCGCCTCGCGCAGCGCAACGAAACGAACCCCGGCATTAAAGATTGGCGCGGAGGGTGTTGAAGATATTGCCTTTTTCAGGCTACTTCTCTTGCCGTTTATGAGGAAAACAACGTGAATCTGACGGT
Organism: uncultured Parvularculaceae bacterium; assembly: GCA_947259815.1. Classification (GTDB taxonomy): domain Bacteria; phylum Pseudomonadota; class Alphaproteobacteria; order Caulobacterales; family Parvularculaceae; genus Hyphococcus. The sequence goes on along the minus strand of CAMYNO010000248.1, from coordinate 2,724 downwards.
ATTACTAGCGGTCGGCGCAGGAGGCGCTATCGGCGCTATCGCGCGATTTGGCGTTTCCCGCGCGGCATTCCACCTGCTTGGGCCGAATTTCCCGTGGGGGACGCTCACGGTGAATGCATTTGGCTCGTTCGCCATGGGGGCAATCATTGTCTGGCTTGCACGGCATGAACCGCAAACGACGGCCATGCGCGCCTTCTTGACGGTCGGACTGCTTGGCGCCTTTACGACATTTTCAACCTTCGCGCTTGATGCGATGACGCTGGCGAAGGACCGGTCTTTGACCATTGCCGGGGTCTATGTCGGCGCGTCGGTCGCGCTGTCTATCGGCGGTCTCGTCGCCGGCATGATTTCCATGCGGGCTGTGTCGTGACCGGCGTTCAGAACATTGCGGTCACGGATGACGAGGCCGGCATGCGGGTCGACCGCTGGTTCAAGGCGCATTTCCCGCATATATCGCACGGTCAGCTGGAAAAGTTCCTGCGCAAGGGTGAAGTACGGGTCGCAGGCGGGCGGGTGAAATCCAATCGGCGCCTGGAGGGTGGAGAAAATATCCGTGTACCGCCCTTACCGGAACCCGGCGCGGCAAAGCAGACAAAGCGGATAGCTTCGCCGGAAGACGTCGCCGCCATCCGCGCCATTACGATCTACGAGGACGATGCAATTCTTGCTCTCAACAAGCCATTCGGTCTTGCGGTGCAGGGCGGTGAAAAAACCACGCGTCATATCGACGGCATGCTGGCGGCGCTGGAACGAAATGGCGACCGCCCGAAACTCGTCCACCGTCTCGACAAGGATACCGGCGGGCTCCTGATCGTCGCGAAAACACGCAAAGCGGCACAGGCGTTAAGCGACGCGTTGCGGTCCCGCGACGTTGAAAAAACCTATTGGGCGCTTGTCGTCGGCGCGCCGCGGCCGCAACAAGGGGACATCGAAATGCCCATCGCCAAGCGCATGGTCCGTAGCGGCGCCGAGCAAATGGTCCCCGCAGAGGGGGAAGACGCTAAACACGCCGTCAGCCAGTACCAGACCGTCGAAGATGTGGGGCGGGCGGCGTTTGTCGCCATGCGGCCAATCACCGGCCGGACTCACCAGCTGCGCGTTCATGCGGCAGCGATTGGGCACCCTGTCGTCGGCGACGGAAAATATGGCGGCGCCGAATCTCATGTTGAAGGCGTGTCAGGAAAATTGCACCTGTTTTGCCGGTCGATGCGCTTCCGTCATCCCGTTACCGGGCGCGTAATAACACTCACCGCTGATCTTACCGGGCATATGAAAGACACCTGGAAGTTCTTTGGCTTCGATATGGCGGCCGAGGTTGAGTGGCCGGAGGATACGCTGTGAGCGGATCATCGGGCGCGCCTAGCCGTTTTTATCAATCGGTCTTTGTAAGCCACACGCCATCTGGGTTTGAAGTCCTGCTGGACGAACGACCGTTGAAAACCAAGGGCGGAAACAAACTCGTTGCGCCGACGGAAAAACTCGCCGATGCGGTGCGCGCTGAGTGGGAAGCGCAAGGTGAAACGATAGACCTCACAGCTACGCCGCTGACCAACTTGCTTGCGGGCGCAATCGACGCGGACGCCGCACCGCAATGGCATGCGGATATCATCGGGTATCTGAAATCCGACCTCTTGTGTTATCGGGCGGAAGCGCCGGCAGCGCTCACTGAGCGGCAAGCGGATGCGTGGGATGAATATCTCGATTGGGCGCGCACAGAATTCGGCGCGGCGCTGGTCGTCACCGCTGGCGTTATGTCGGTCCCACAACCCGATATCGCCGCAAAAAACATTGAGGCCGCGTTAGCAGGCGCCGACCGCGAGCTTCTCGCGGGCCTTCGAACGGCAACGGCCATAACCGGATCGGCGATTCTCGCTCTTGCGCTCTGGAAACGGTTTCGAACGCCGGCGAAAATCTTCGCCGCCTCGATTGTGGACGAAAGTTTTCAGGCGGAGCAATGGGGCGATGATGCAGAGGCGAGCGCGCGCCGGGAGTTGATCGAACAGGAATTCAACGCCGTCGCCAGATATCTGCAATTACTCGGTGACGATTGACTCGTTTTGCGGGAGCGTCTCGCCGCGGATCGCCGCACGAAACCGCATCAGCTCCTCGCCCTTGAGCAAGGTATCGTCATCGACATCCATCGTATCGAAATCGAGCAGGTATTCTCGGATATAATCCTCGCGCGAGTTGGTCGCCTGCGCGCCGCTGATGAATGCAAATTTCGCCCGCGCATATGATTCAGATTCCTGTCGGGCGGCGTCCGGGTCTATAGCCTCCAGCAATGCCTGATACTGGCGCTCACGCGCGATCTCTTCATCGGGCGCGTCTGCGCTGCGTTCCGTTGTTTCGCGCCAGCTATTAACGAGTGCGGTAAATTCGTCGGGAGTCATCCGGTCATCGCGATCCGCATCGGCGATAGTGAAATCGAGCTTGGCTTCTTCAAACGCTTCAACGCGCGTCAACACTTCGCGATCAAACGCGGACCGGACCTGTTGCAGCGTTGTTTCGCCGGCTTCGGTTGGACGATAGGGATCGCTCGGCGAGAGGGTTACTGTCGTTTTCTTCGTTTCGACAATTTCACCATTGATCGAGCGCTCCAGCGTGAATGTTTGCTTCAACTGCTGTTGCGAATTCAGCAGGTCCGCCATTTCATCGGCGTTCAACTCGTCCGTTTGTTCAGCGGACTCTTCGGCGCTGTTTTCTCCTGTATCGTCGTTTTCTTCG
>CAMYNO010000247.1 GCA_947259815.1 uncultured Parvularculaceae bacterium | reverse complement strand
TGGGCGGCGGCAGTTTCTCACCAGTGACCAAAGGCCGGATTGTCGGGCTGGAGCTACAGCTCAAGATTTGACGAACTCGCCAATAAATAGTGGAAAAGCCCCGCCCGTCTGGCGGGGCTTTTTTCATCTGCGCAATTTTTCAACGATCTGAGCGAGGTCCGCAATCTGTAAAGTTTCCGATCCAGACGCCCTGGACCTTACCGGCTATCGTTGCCCGATTCCGGTGATCCGCCTGGAAGCGGCGCTGCGCAGCGCCCCCATTGGCGCGCAACTCATTGTTTTTGCTGACGATCCCGTCGCGGCGATCGATATCCCCTTAAGCTGCCGCGAAGGCGGCCATGACTGCGAGCGCAAACCCGACCAGGGGGAAATTTGCGTCTTTCAGGTCACGCGGGGGCCGAATCGGTAGGCGCGGGACCGGTTTCATCCGCCCTGCTTTTGCCTTCCCGCCTCCTTAAGGTTAATGGAGTGTTGACGATGGCGCGGCCGAGCCGACAGGCGAAGTGGGCGTGCGGCCATGGTTGTCTGTGTTGGGGCGACTGGTTGAGGGGAAGTTGGGAATGACGAGAAATCCTATGACTTTTGCGACAAAGGCTCGCCGGGTCCTTGGCGGGCTGGCGGCGGCGTCGGCATTGGCGCTGGCGGTGACAGGCCCCGCCCACGCCACGTATGAGGCCGGCGTACAGGCTTACATGAACGGGCAATATGCTCAGGCCATCGACATCTGGCGACGCTTTGCCGTCGCCGGCGATGTGCGCTCGAAAAAAATACTCGGCGACATTTATTCCGGTAAGCCGCTTGAAGGAACCAAAAACGCCGCCTCGCCGCTGGAAGAAATTCCCGTCGATAACGTTCAGGCTCTCGTCTGGTACACGCTGGCGGCCTATCACGATTTCACCGCTTACCAGACGCCGTCCGCGCACGAAGTAAATGCGCGCATCCTGGCCGAGCAACGCCTTCCCGAAATTCGCGGGCGCATGTCCACCGCCAATGTCAACAAGGCTGAAAACTACGTGGCGCAGACTTTCGAAGCGGGCAGCGCATATGATCTCTACCGGCTTGGCGAGATGTATCAAAAAGGCGCCGGCGTTCAAAAAGACAACATCCGTGCGCTGCAGCTTTACGCCCTGGCGAAAGAACGCGGCGTTGGCGAAGCCTCAGCTTCCTACGAGTTCCTCGAACCTTTGATGAACAAAAAAGAGCGTGAAATGGCGCTCAATAAGGTAACGGGATGGCAGCCGCCGCTGCCGCCGGAATATACCGGCAAGACGCCGCAACAAGAAGAGCTTGAGCGGCTGAAACGTCAGTATGAAGAATTGAAAATGGCCGACGCGCTTGAAGCTGTCTCGGACATTGACGTTGAACTGATCCAGCGCGCGCTTGCGGCCCTCGGGTTCCGCCCCGGCACAATCGACAACAAGCTCGGGCCGTCGACACGCGAAGCGATCCGCCGCTTTCAGGCAGCGTCGGTCGCGCGCGACACAACGCTCAGCGACGATGAAAAATCGTCAGTGGTCACCGGCGTGCTGACACCGCGCCAGACGGTCGATCTGTTCAAGGACGCAGCCGTCGTTTCCCATCCGATGTCGGAATATGTCTTCGGCATCATGCATGTGCGCGGCATCGGCGTTGCACAGGACGGCACGCAAGCCGTTTCCTGGCTTGTGAAAGCCGCCGACCACGATCTCGCCATCGCCCATTACGCCCTTGGCGTTGTGTACCGCGACGGCACGACGGGCCTTAACGAAGTTTCGCCGGACGAACGCAAGTCCGCCTACCACTTCGCCCAGGCCTCGGCGCTTGGTTACAAGCCCGCCAATGATGCGCTTCGGCGCCTCAGCTTCGAATACACGCGCGACGTTCAATAGTCGGAGGGGATGAAGATGAAACGGTTTGTATCCTTTAAACTCGCCCCGATCGGCGCAGCGCTCAGCGTCACCGCGCTGATTGCCGCGGATGCGGCGAACGCCCAGTCGCTTGGCGGCTTCCCAATTCGCGAACCGGGGGCGACATCGTCATCGTCCGGTTCGTCCGGGCCCTCAAAGAAAAAAGGCAAGCTTGAGATTGTCGTCGATGACAATGGCCGCGGCCAGTACAAGACGATTTCTGCGGCGCTTAACGATATCGCCGAAGGCGGCGTCATCTACGTCAAACACGGAACCTATGAAGAATCGATCAAGCTGACCAAGTCGGTTTTCATCGAAGGCGACCGGGGGCCCGGCCGCGGCGTTCACATCAAGGCGCCGATGAATACGCCCTGCCTCGACTTCAATCCGCAAACCGTGACCGCCCATGCGGTTGTTTCTAACGTCTCGTTTGAATCGAAGATCAATTCCAGCGCCGACGCCTGCGTTAACATCAATCAGGGCGTTTTCACCCTGAAGGAAAGCGACGTCCTTGGTTCCGGCGTGCGCCCGGCGGTGAAGATTTCCGGCGGCATGGCGATGCTTGAAAAGAACCGGATTTCAGCCGGGTCCGAAGGCGTGTTCGTGGCGCAGTCGCACTCGCTGTCGCAGAGTTTCATCATCGACAACAAGATCCTTCAGAACAAAGTCGGCGTCGACATTTCTCATGAAAGCGAGGCGGATGTCGTCGTCGCCGGTAATGAGATCTTCGACAATCTGGACTCTGGCGTTAAATCCTCCGGCTTCGGATCAGCCAAGCTTATCGGCAACAAGATTCGCAACAATAAAGGCTCAGGCGTCATTCTCGATAAATACGCCAAGCTCTCTCTCGTGCGCTATAACGAGATTGTTCAAAATTCCGGCGACGGCGTCGCCATTCCGTTTGGGGTCAATGGCGTCATCGAAGACAATGACATTGTCGGCAATGACGGGCTTTCGATTTTCGTGCGCGAGGGACTTGAGCCGAAAATCACCAATAACACTGTGAAGAATAATGGCGGCGACGTTTGTTCCAAGCGTGACCGTCGAAAAGGGCGCTGCTAAGCAAAAGCAGGGCTGCACTAAACACATCGAAAAACCCCGCTTCGGCGGGGTTTTTTGTTGGCTATATTGTCTCTGGTATTCGCATGCCGCAAAGCGGCAATGAATGGTGCCCCCCGCCGGAATCGAACCGGCACTTCCAAAGGAAACTGGATTTTGAATCCAGCGCGTCTACCAGTTCCGCCAGAGGGGCCATTCGGTAAGAGCGCGGCATGATAGGCGTGCGCGCCCACCGGTCAAGCGGCAAAGCGGCAGCCATCCGTTCGAGAATTATTCATAGATCGCCGCGACAATTGACTATCAACACGCCCCGAAAGCGCCGTAAGAACGCCTTATCTGACGTAATCTATTATGCCCGCCATGCCCGCACCCTCTTCCGATGAGACACTCGCCGACGCCGACCGGTCCCAGCCTGCACGCGGGGCGACACGCGTCCTTGCGGCAATCCTTGCTGATTTGCGCACGAACGCAGACGCCAATCCAGCGCTGGAAACCGATGGCAAGGACGGACCCCAAGGACGTCTCGGCGACATCATTGATCGCCTTGATGAACGCGCCTACGGATTCTTGATCCTTTTGCTCGCGCTTCCCTGTTGCCTGCCCTTCGTTTACCTGCTGCCGCAAATTGTCGCCCTGCCGATGCTCGCCCTCGCCGCGCAGATGGCGCTCGGCCGGCGTCATCCATGGCTGCCAAAAGCGCTGCATGATCGTTCGTTTTCAATTCCGGCGTTTGAAAAAGTGCTGGCCCGCGCGGGGCGTTATGTCGGTTTGATCGAGCGCGTGGCGCGACCGCGCCTCAAGCCCGTTACAAGTCATTTCAGCACCCGCATCATCGGCTTTCTGCTGCTTATTCCGACCGCGTCCATTCTCGTACCGCTGCCGTCGACCAATACAATTCCCGGCATCGGCGTCGCCATTGCGGCGCTTGGCCTGATCGAACGCGACGGCCTTCTTGTCATCGCCGGCCTAGTCATAGGCTTTGCCTGGGTTGGCTTGCTCGGTTTCCTCGGCCTTGAAGCGGCGAGCCTCATCAAGGACTGGATCGGCGGTTTTCTCTAAACCAACCGGTGTGACGAATCGCAACGGCGCGAGCACCGTCTCGATCGCATATATTACTTCCATGGTTGGCGTTATCTCCGGGTTGAGCTTTTCAGAGCGAGTGCTTGCGCTGGCGTTCACAGTCTCGGCGCTATTGCTTGCGCTCGCCCATCTGTCCGAACGCGTATTGGGTCTCGTTCCGTGCATCCTCTGCCTCGATCAGCGAGAGGCGCATTGGGCCGCGCTTGGCGTCGCCGCCGCCGGATTGATCGCCGCGCGCGCCTTCCGATCGCGGTTAGGCGCGGCAGCGGCGGTTGGCGCCGCCGCTCTGGTTTACGCCGTCAGTTCCGGACTTGCCTTCTATCACACAGGCGTCGAATTCGAATTCTGGCCGGGTCCGGCCTTGTGCTCGGGCGGCGGCGCCGTCGGGCCGCTCAGCATTGACGATATCAGCGCCGCTCTCGACGGGCCGGTCGATGCGCCGGCCTGCGATGATGTTCAGTGGTCGTTTCTCGGCGTTTCCATGGCCGGCTATAATCTCCTGATCTCCGCCGGCTTGTTTGCTCTGACCTTGGGCGCCGCCTTTGCGGAAACAAGGCGCGTGCGCGAGGGACGAATGAACGGTTCTCAATCATGACAAGCAATCCGCAAAAACCCGGACCGCGCGCGGCGCGCATAGCCGAAATGCTTCGGGTCGATCACGCCGGCGAGTATGGCGCCGTCGCCATCTATCGCGGCCAGCGCGCTGTCTTTGACCGCTTGCCCGGCAAGGAAGACACCGCGCAGCAGATTGCGGAAATGGAAGCCGGCGAAGAAGCGCATCTGGAAACTTTTGACCGATATCTGGCTGAACGGCGCGTGCGCCCGACCATGCTTGCCCCGCTCTGGAACGCGGCGGGGTTCGGCCTCGGCGCGGCCAGCGCCTTGCTGGGCGAAAAGGCTGCGATGGCCGCGACCGCCGCCGTCGAGGACGTCATCGAGAAACACTACGCCGAACAGGCGGTCGAGCTTGGCGACGACGAGCCGGAACTCGCCGAGACTGTTCGCCAG
>CAMYNO010000246.1 GCA_947259815.1 uncultured Parvularculaceae bacterium | reverse complement strand
CCGGCATTCGCCGCTTTCCTCACCCCAGGGGAAAACTTTCTCACGAATAGTTAATGGAGTAAATATTCCGCAGGTTTTAAGCGGCCTACGCATTGTAATACGGCGCGGCCAAGCTCTCACAATCATAAAAAATACGCATTAAACGCGAGAATGCGAGCAGTCACACAACCAGAGCGGGAATACTATTCCCCGGTTTCCGGCTCGCTGTCTTCCAGCGCGACTTCATAACCCCACAGTGTTTCCACATAGGTCATGACGGCGTCCTTGGTTTCCTTGCTGAGGGTTCGACCATTGTGAACCTCATGGCGCAATTTCAACATGCGATCGCCAGTTAAATCGGCTGCGACGACCTGAATATTCGGCTCATGCATACCGAGATCGTACATCGCCGATAACCGTTCGCGCAGGCGCGCATAACCGCGATCATCATGGATCGCCGCCACCTCCACATGCGATTCTTCTGAATCATCCGCAATCGCGAACATGCGAAAATCACGCATCAGTTTCGGCGAAAGATATTGCAGAATGAAACTCTCATCGCGGTAATTCGCCCAGGCGTCCTTGAGGACCGCCCGCCAGTCGCCAAAGCCGGCAATTTCGGGGAACCACTCTTCGTCCTCTTTCGTCGGCGCCTCGCATATCCGCTTTAAATCCTCCATCATCGCAAAGCCGAGGGCATACGGATTAATGCCGGAATAGCGCGGGTCGTCAAAATCTGGCTGGAAAACGACCGACGAATGGGAGTGCATAAACTCCATCATCGCGCCTTCGCCAATAAGCCCCTTATTGTAAAGCTCGTTCATGATGTAGTGATGGACAAAGGTGGCGCAGCCTTCGTTCATAACCTTGGTCTGTTTTTGCGGATAAAAATACTGTGCGATATTGCGCACGATCCGCACCAGTTCGCGCTGCCAGGGGCGTAAGATCGGCGACGCTTTTTCGATGAAATAAAGAAGATTTTCTTCGGGCAGCTTGATGTTGCGAACTTCGAGCTGGCGCTCCTGCGCTTCTTCCTCATCTTCCTCGGTATTGGGAAGCGTGCGCCAGATATCGTTGAAATTCGTTTCTTCATATTTGGCGCGTGCGGCAAGCTTCGCCATCTTGTCGGCTTCAGAAAGGCGCGGCGGGCGGTTATAGCGGAAAACGCCCTGATCCATCAGGGCGTGCGCGGCGTCGAGGATCGCCTCAACTTCTTCAAAGCCGTATTCATCCTCGCATTTGGCGATGTATTTCTTGGCGAAGTCGAGATAGGAGAGGATGCCGTCAGCATCCGTCCACTGACGAAACAGATAATTATTCTTGAAAAAGTGATTATGACCGAAAGACGCGTGAGCCATGACCAGCGCCTGCATGGTCATGGTGTTTTCTTCCATGAGATAGGCAATGCAGGGGTTGGAATTAATCACGATCTCATAGGCGAGGCCGGAATATCCCTTTTGATACATGGTCTGGTCGCGGGCGAAATGCTTGCCGAACGACCAATGCTTATACATCAGCGGCATGCCATGGCTGGAATAGGCGTCCAGCATCTGTTCCGAGGAGATGATCTCGATCTGGTTGGGATAAATATCAAGCTCAAGGTCGTTGAGTGCAATATCCTCAATCGCATCGAGCGCACTTTGCAGGGTCTCAAAATCCCAATCGGCGGTGTCGAAGATGAGTGAGGATTTAGCGAGCGTTTCAGACATTTTCGCCCTTTCAACCGTTCTCCCCGGCGAAAGCCGGGGTCCAGGGCGATAAACGCCGGAGAAAGCGACTATGGATCCCGGCTTTGGCCGGGAAGAGCGGGACAGAGAGCAAAGACATCACGCCGCCTCCCGCTTGTTCTTGGCGAACAGCTCGCGGAACACAGGGAATATATCCTGCGGTCGCGCGATCCGCGTCTGCGCGAAATTCGGCCAGGCCGGGGCGAAGGTGCGATAGGCGCGCCATAGCTCCGCGCCGCTGTCATCCGATGAAAAAACTTCCAGCTCACGCTCATCTAGGATTTCGATATAGGCGTAATACTGACTGATTGGCATGACGTCATTTTGCAGAAGATCTACGCATGCTTTCGCATCGCCGGACTGGGTGAAGCCGTCTGACGCCTGCGCCACATAAATATTCCACTCATGCGCCGGGAAGCGGTCCTTTTGCACTTCCAGCATTTTATCGAGCGCAGTCGAAACCACCGTCCCACCAGACTGGCGCGAGTAAAAGAAGGTTTCCTCATCCACTTCTTCAGCGTGATGGGTATGGCGAATGAAGACAACTTCGACGCGCTCGTAACGGCGCTTAAGGAAGAGATAGAGCAGCATGTAGAACCGCTTGGCGAGGTCTTTCTCACGCTCGCCCATGGAGCCGGACACATCCATCAGGCAGAACATGACCGCGGCCGTCGTTTCCACCGGCGTCGGCTCATAAGCATTATAGCGCACATCCAGCGGGTCGATATACGGCGCCCAGCGTCTGCGCGCCTCCATCTTTTCAAGTTTTGCGAGGATATCTTTCTTCTCGGCGATCTGGCCTTCGTCGGGTTGCGCAATCCGCTCCAGCTCAAACAGACGCTCTTTGAGCGCATTGATCTCTTTCGTTGACGGACGACGCAGCGCGAGGCGACGGCCAGGAGCGTTGCGCATGGTGCGCACCAGATTCATGTTTGTCGGCGAACCGGCGACCGTGATCCCCGCCCGCTTAAAGGCATAGGCCTTGATCTCCTTCAGCGACCGTTTGACGAGATTGGGAAGCTCAAGATCTTCGAAAAAGATGTCGAGAAATTCGTCCTGGGTCAGCGTGAACTGGAAACTGTCTTCGGAATCACCGTCAGTCGAGGCCTTCTTGCCCTTCCCCTTGCCAGCGCCCTTGGGCGGCTTCTTGATCTTGTCGCCCTGGCCGAATTCCTTATTGCCGGGATGGACAGCCTCGCGTTGACCTTTTTCCGGGTCCAGACGAAAGCGCGGTTCCGCCGTAGGTCTGGACGGGATCGAAATTTTTTCGCCCTTGTCGATTTCCTTCAGTGAGCGGTCGCGCAGGGATTTATTGACCGCCTCTTTAATCTGCGCCCGCGCCCGCTTCAGGAAACGCTGACGATTGCCAAGGGACTTGCCCTTGGGATTTTTGCGCCGGTCGATGAAATGAGAAAGGTTCATATGATTTTACAGCTTATGCCTGTACCGCGCCGACGCCCATATCCCCTTTGGGGAATTGCCGCTTAAAATGTGCAGCTTTCCGCAAGGAAATTAACCCTGAACATTGACGTTCCAAAACGACGTACACTAACGTTATTACCCCACGCATACGGCGCGTGGTTTGAAGGGGAGAGAACCGATGTCGATAGTCAAAATCATGTTTGCCGCCGCATTGCTCGTTGCTTCGGCTGGAGTCGCTCGTTGCGACCCGAACGATTGCGAGGAAATGACGAACGCCGAACAGGCTAATGATCGCGGCTGCCCGGTGGCGATGCCGGCGTAACGAACCGTCTATCAATCCTTTTGGATTGTATCGCCCGTCATTGCGCTGATTGCGCCTGGCGGGCGTTTTTTCGCCTCCAATATTCGAAGACCGGCTGTTGGCGCAATCATTTTGCATAGGGACCAGCGATCAGGCCTCAGGGATCAGGGTTTCGATATTCCAATCCCCAATCCTAATTTCCCGACCCCTCCAATCATCCTGCCTTGTTGACCCGCATGTACCACTCAACGAGGCGGCGGACCTGACGCGGCGTGTAACCGCGCTCGGTCATGCGGGAGACGAAGTTTTCGTGTTTTTGTTCAGTGTCGGAATCTTTCTTCGAGTCAAAAGAGATGACGGGGAGAAGGTCTTCGACCTGGCTGAACATCCGCTTTTCAATAACATTGCGCAGTTTTTCGTAGGACGTCCATTTCGGGTTCTGGCCCTCATTGTTCGCCCGCGCACGCAGCGCGAATTTGACGACTTCGTTGCGGAAGTCCTTCGGGTTGGCGATGCCGGCCGGCTTTTCGATTTTTGATAGCTCGGCGTCCAGCGTCGCGCGATCAAGTAGCTGGCCGGTGTCGGAATCTTTAAAGTCCTGATCCTCGATCCAGGCGTCCGCATAGGAAATATACCGGTCAAAGAGGTTCTGGCCGTACTCGCCATAGCTTTCCAGATAGGCTTTCTGGATTTCCTTGCCAATGAAATCCGCATAGCGCTGGGACAGTTCCGACTTGATGAAGTCGAGATAATTTTTCTCAACCTCTTCGGGGAACTGTTCACGCTTGATGGCGTTTTCCAGAACATACATCAGATGCACCGGATCGGCGGCGACTTCATCGGTGTCAAAGTTAAACGTCTCTGAAAGCACCTTATAGGCAAAGCGGGTGGAAATCCCGTCCATGCCCTCGTCGATGCCGGCGGCATCGCGATATTCCTGATGGCTCTTTGCTTTCGGATCAGTGTCCTTCAGCTTGTCGCCGTCATAGACGCGCAACTTGGAATAGAGGTTTGAGTTCTCGTGTTCTTTAAGCCGCGTCAGAACCGAGAAGCGCGCCAGCAGGCCAAGTGTCTCGGGCGCACACGGCGCTTCTGACAATTCTGAATGCGCAAGCAGTTTTTCGTAGATCTGGCGTTCTTCCGTGACCCGCAATGAATAAGGCACCTTGATAACGTTGATACGGTCAAGGAACGCTTCGTTATTCTTGTTGTTACGGAATTGCGTCCATTCGCTTTCGTTCGAGTGAGCGAGAATGATGCCGGTGAACGGGATCGGGCCTAAAGACTCCGTACCCACATAATTTTGTTCCTGCGTCGCGGTCAGCAGCGGATGAAGCACCTTGATCGGCGCTTTGAACATCTCGACGAACTCCAGAAGGCCCTGATTGGCGCGGCACAAACCGCCCGAATAGGAATAGGCGTCCGTATCGTCCTGGCTGAAATGCTCAAGCTTGCGAATGTCGACCTTGCCAACCAGCGCGGAGATATCCTGATTGTTTTCATCGCCCGGTTCGGTTTTCGCGATGCCGATCTGGCGCAATTTCGACGGGAAAAGGCGCACGACCTCGAACTTCGAAATATCGCCGCCGAATTCGTCGAGGCGCTTCACCGCCCATGGGCTCATCAGCCCGGTCAGGCGGCGCTGGTCGATATTGTATTTTTCCTGAAGCAACTCTTTGAGCTTTTCCGCCTGGAACAGACCCAACGGGCTTTCGAAAACAGGCGAAATTTCATCGCCGGCTTTGAGGACATAGATGGGGCTTTCCTCCATCAGTTCCTTGAGGCGTTCGGCCAGAGACGACTTACCGCCGCCCACCGGGCCGAGAAGGTAGATAATCTGGCGTTTTTCTTCCAGGCCTTGCGCGGCGTGACGGAAGAAGGAAACGATCCGCTCGATCGTATCTTCCATCCCGTAAAAGCCCTCAAAGGCCTTGTAGCGCCGGATCGTCCGGTTGAAAAATATCCGCGCAAGACGCGGATCTTTTGAAGTATCGATCATCTCCGGCTCGCCGATGGCTTTCACCATACGCTCGGCCGGCGTCGCATAAAGCATTTCATCATCGCGCGCCGCGAGTAAATAATCGCGAAGGCTCATCGCCTCCTGCTTCACGCGTGAATAACTCTCCGAAAAAGCGTCAAAGACATCGAGGTTATCAGTCTCGGTCATGGGTCACACTCACTATTTCACCGTCGCCGCATTGGTTTCACTTCAGACAAAAAAAGCGCCGGTCCTGCTCGACCCGACGCCCCTATTCGCCACTCTCATCTTGCCGTTCCGTTTTCGCGCTGCTGTTTCCGGGCGCAACGCAAATTTGAATGTTCTTTTGATGTAGGCGCCATTTAAGCAAGAACAAGCCGCGCCAGTTATCTGGCGGCGCGATTGCGCCTGGCTCCCCGCTTCATGACTGACCTTCAACATTGCGCTTCCCCGCTTTACCGCGCGTCCTTTCCCGTCAAACGTCTCCCGAACCCGAATTGCCCGCATAACGTTTGCCATGGCGCCTGAACGCAGCGCGTTGACAGCAAGGTTAATGCAAGGCCCCTAATAATAGGTTTCGCTTTGCGCGATGATGTGAGTTTATAACGGTTTTGCGCAACTGCGAAATGCAAAATGCAAAACGGCGTTGCCCAATTTCCGCCGTATTCGAATTAAGCGTTTGACGGCGTGTCGCAATTCGCAGTTCAAATTTTTTTTACGATGATGTCGCGGCGTCGCGACGTGATGTATTCTGCTAAAACGTTAGAAGAAACACCGCAGGTTCTATTGAAAAATGCGCCATTAGCGCTCTGTTGATTCGGCTGCTAAGGCGTTTAACGATTGCTGAACAACTTAATTTTGCGCGGCTGAAATATCTCCGCACAAAATTCAGAACCTTGCTTGGTCCGGAAAAAAGATCGGGATTGAGCGGCCGCCAGACTAATCCGTCGGCGCCGGACCGCTCAGCGGGTGCCATTCCGACAGCTCAAGCGGGCGGTCGAGAGCGGAATATGTCAGGCGGTGATGGCCTAAACCGTCCGCGGCGACCGCATCGCGCACGCTTTCCTGATGCAGCGCATAGAGGCGCGCCAGGATTGTATCATTTCTATCAACGACTTCCGCATCTTCATCGACACGCGCTAAAGCTGACACATTGACCTCCCTGAATGGTCGTCCGTTTTTTACGCCATATTTATAGTTAACGTAGTGTTTAAATTTCCTTCTGCGCGCGTTCTATTTCGATATGTTTACATATTTGCGACGCATGGGCGACGCGTCTTTTGCCGAACGAGGCGTCTCGTGGAAAGTGTCAGCGGGGCCTGTTTCAAATCAGAAGGCTCACACCACCTTCATCCTGAGGGAAATTTTTCCTGCGCCCTTCGAGACGAGCCTTCGGCTCCCTCAGAAGGATGGGTGGCGTGGGTAACCTCATCAACAACCCGCTCTAGACTGGCGTGCGTTCGCGCCGGTCGTCCTGGCCGGCCTTCTGGTCGCCGCACAGCGTCATGATCTCGCCGGCTAACTTGCGAATTTCGCTTGCCGCCGCAGACCGCGGTGAGGTTTCAACAACGCCGAGCCCGGCGGCAATGCTTTCAATGAAAGCGGTACGATTGCCAAGCTCGGCGCCGGCAAGGGGCAGGCTTTGGTGTTCAATTTCACCGCGTATCTGATCGCCGACGCGCGAACGCGCCGGCGCGCGATTGACGACAAACAAAACCTCGCGACCGATTTCCCCGACAAGTTCAGCGGTCGGCAATATCGCATCAAGGTCAAGGCGCGACAATTGAAGCGGCGCCAGTACGATGTCGGCGGCCTCAATCGAGTTTCGGACGGAACGATCGGCGCTTGGCGGCGTATCGATAATAATAATGTCAGCCCGCTTTTTCAGACCCCAAAGACTTGTGCCCAGGGAAAACCGTGCATCAGTCTGCGCGTCAACAATGTCGATATCACGCTTTACGCTGGCGCGGCGCGCGCCCCATAGTGAAAAACTGCCCTGCGGGTCGCAGTCGACCCCGGCGACGCGGAACCCGTCCTCGGACAAGGCCGCGGCAAGCTGACAGGCGAGTGTCGTCTTGCCGGCGCCGCCTTTTCGCTGCGCAACCGTAATGGTCAAAGACATTTCAATGCCCAGGCCTTTTGCCCGTTTGAAGAAAACATCACCCAAGAACGCAAGAACAATGCAGTGGGAATAGGATCGCCCCCCGGCGACGCAATGCTACCCGGCGGGAGGCCCGCCGCAACCGTCTGTGGAAAAGCAACGTGCGATCGTTCGCCAGTATTCACAACAGGATTTAAGGCCGGTCGATCACCGGCGCCGCAAACACCAATACAGCGCCAGAATGATACTTAATCACGCGCCAGCGCCTCATCGATCAGGCGCGCCATTTCACCGGCGCCGAAAATCTTGGTAAAGGCGCCCATGCGCGGACCGTCCGATTGCCCGAAGACCACCTCATAAAGACCTTTGAACCAGTCGCGTATGTTTTCATAGTTCTGCGCCTTGCCAGCGTCGAACACTGCTGTCTGGTAATCGTCTTCGGACCCGCCCTCGCCAATTTCCTTTAACCGCGCGGACAGGGCTTCAAGAGCGGCGCGCTCCACATCTGTTGGTGCACGGAATTTCTTCGTCGGCTTGATGAAGTCTTCGAAATATTTCCCGGCAAATCCGATCATGCCTTCAGCCGCGGCGAATTCTTCCTCGCTCGCATCGGGCCGGTATTTTCGGATGAAACCGCGCAATACATCCGCATCGGCCGACCCGGACGCGCTCACCAGGTTGAGAATTATGGCGAACGAAACCGGCGGCGTCGCGGCCGGCGGCTTACCTTCATGTATATGCCAAGCGGGATTGTCGAGGGCTTTTGCCCCCTCCTGTTCCCGGTATTTCTCAACGAATGTCCAGTATTCATCGACCGCTTTCGGGATCACGTCGAAAAAGAGCTTCTTCGCTTTCTTCGGCGCCTGGAACCCGTAGAGCGACAGGCTCTCCGACGACGCATAGGTCAGCCATTCCTCAATCGAAATGCCGTTGCCTTTGGTCTTGGAAATCTTCTTGCCGTGCTCATCAAGAAAAAGCTGAAAGTTGAACCCCTCCGGCGGCTCACCGCCCAGCGCCTTGACGATACGCGATGACAGTTTCGTCGACTCGGTCAAATCCTCGCCGGCCATTTCGTAATCAACGCCGAGCGCGAACCAGCGCCCGGCCCAGTCGGCTTTCCATTGCAACTTCACCGCGCCGCCAGTGACGGTCGTTTTTACTTTCTCGCCTGTCTCGTCTTCGAAAACGACCGTTCCGGCGTTTGCGTCGTATTCGAGCATCGGCACGTAAAGCACCTTGCCGCTGCTCGGCGAAATCGGAAGGAATGGCGAATAGGTTTTCTTCCGGTCATCGCCAATTGTCGGCAGGATGATGTTCATCACATCATCATATTTTTCGAGCATGCGCACCAGCATCGCATCGAAGCGCCCGGATTCATATTCCTCCGTTGACGAACGGAAATCATAGTCGAAGCCGAACTGGTCGAGAAACGCCCTCAACCGCGCATTGTTGTGATGCGCGAAACTCTCATGGGTGCCGAACGGGTCCGGCGTCTTGGTGAGCGGAATGTCGATATAGGGTTCAAGCTGCGCCGGGTTGGGAACATTCGGCGGCACCTTGCGCAACCCGTCCATATCGTCGGAAAAGGAGATCAGCACCGTCTCGCGGCCCGTCAGCAATTCAAAGGCGCGGCGCACCATGGTGGTGCGCGCAACCTCCTGAAACGTCCCGATATGGGGAAGGCCGGAAGGGCCATAGCCCGTCTCAAAAACGACCGGTCCGTCCTTCTTCACCCGGTCCAGGCGTTTGATCAGGCGTTG
>CAMYNO010000245.1 GCA_947259815.1 uncultured Parvularculaceae bacterium | reverse complement strand
GCGCTGGCGAGCGCTTCCTGAGTCAAACCCAGGAGGCGACGGCGGGCGCGCAAACGTCGGCCCACGTGAATATCGATCGGATGCGGCGTATTCTTCATAACTCGCCCTCAAACAATGAGCGCCGACAAACCTGGCGCGCTGCTTCGAGCGTATGGATCGCAAGCCCCATGCCGTAGTGAGCACGTCTGCGAGAATTCGGCGGATTTCTTCGCCTTTTGCGCGATTAATGCAACGCAGACGCGCAAACGCAATGCGTTTCACGCGAGGCGGGATGACCGAATAAGAGTGAGGCTGTTCCGTATAGGGACAGGCGTTAACGCTCCGGCGCAATAAAACGCGCAGCGAAGAACCCGTCCATACCGCCCTGCTCGCCCAGCATTGATGGAAGCGTGCGCAGGTCGCCATTGCGGTTGATGGCGCTATCAAGACCGCCGACTTCCGACGCCTCAAGCGCGCGGCGAGTAAGGCCGGCGCAACGGGTTAACGCGGCCTCGGCCTGACGCTCGCCTTCCTCCGCCTGTAATGAACAAACGCAGTAAATCAGAACGCCGCCCGGCTTTAAGAACCGGAGCGCGTGATCGATCATGCGCGCCTGAAGCGGCGCTAACGCTTTCAGATCGTCTTCGGATTTTATCCAGGGCAGGTCCGGGTGACGCCGGATCGTACCGGTCGCGGTACACGGAGCATCGAGGAGGACGGCGTCAGCTTTTGTATTCGGCGACCATTTCAGGATGTCGGCTTCCACCAGTTCCGCCTTGAGGCCCGTTCGGGCGAGGTTTTCGCCCAGCCGTTCAAGCCGCGGCGCGGAAATATCCACCGCCGTCACCTGCGCACCGGCGGCGGCAAGCTGCATGGTCTTCCCGCCCGGCGCAGCGCAAAGGTCGATTACCTGTTGGCCATTAACGTCACCCAACAAACGAACCGGCAAAGCGGCCGCCGCATCCTGCACCCACCATGCGCCTTCCTTGAACCCATCAAGGGAAGTCACATCGCTTACGCCCGGTATACGCAACGTTCCCGTCGACAATGCCTCCGCACCAAGACGGTCCGCCCATGAACTCGCCTCACCCGGATCTTTCAGGGTTATGTCGAGCGGCGCTTCACTGCGGTGAGCAATAGCAATGGCGCGTGCTTTCATCGGCCCGTAATTGCGCTCCCAGCCGCGCCACATCCAACCCGGCGAATCGGTGCGCGCCGGCAACGCTTCGAGTGAAGCGGTGCCGCCCTTGGCGATTTTTCTCGCAACCGCATTGATAAGCTTGGCGTAGGCGGCCGTTTCCCGCCGCTCACCGGCTAGTGCAACCGCGGTCGAGACGGCGGCGTGATCGGGCGTGCCAAGCACCAAGAGCTGGGCCGCCGCAAGGCGCAGAATATCCATCACTCGCGCCGCCTTTCTTGGCAGCGGGCGGTCGATATACGCGCCGATAAGATGATCGAGGCTGCCGCGGCGGCGCAGCGTCGCGCTGGCCATCGCCCTGGCGAAACCTCTGTCAGACCCTTCCAGCGCAGTAAAACTTCTCGACCGGGCGAGCGCCTCATCCATCGGCTCGCCGCCGCGCACGCGCTCAAGCACTTCGAGCGCGCCCCGGCGCGCATCGAGCCCCTGTATGGCGATTTGCGGCGCTGCGGGCGCTGTCCGCTGTTTTTCCGGTCTTTTTTGCATAGGCGCCGGCTAAACCACGCCGGCGCAGGAATGTCACGAAGCAATTTGGCGCAAATTCAGCCCTCGCCTTTGCCGGCCACAGTTTTTTGCCTTAAGGTCGTTAACCATCGCAGGCGTTTCTCGCCTCGCGGTCGGTGGGAATGCGTGAGGGGAATGATGAAAAAACTGATCTCAATTGCCGCAGCCGGCGTCGCCATAGCCTCTGCCGGCGCGATGGCGCAGACAGCGCCAGTCGCCAAACCTACGGAAGTAATGACTTCCTTCGATCCGCAAAACGTCGGATCGATACTGAATGAAATCGGCGCAGTCTGGCAGGCGCAACAGGCGAACGGCCAGACCTTTATCGCCGCCAACGCCAATGGCGAAATCAATTTCCTGCTGGTTCCGGCCGCATGCAAGGGCGAGAACAGCTCGAAATGCGTCGGCCTTTCCATGGTCGCGATTTTCGAGGGCAACGCAAATCCGCAAACGGTGACAGCCTTCAACTATCGGTACGCCTTCGCCAGCGCCGGCCTCGATCCGTCGGGCGCGGCCTATATCAAGCGCTATGAGATCTCCGATTACGGCATGGCGCGCGGCAATCTCGCAACGTCTATTCTGGTATTTGTCGAACAAGCGAAAATGCTTCAGTCCGAACTTTCTACGGCGCGCCGCACGGTGGCGCTCGAAGGGCAGGCGGACGACCTTTCCGCACGGGCGCTCAATCGCGGCGTCCTGACCCAGATCGCCGGCGTTGCGGACCATGCGCCCAGTGCGCTGGACGCCCATGAGATCGGCCTTGATATGACAGCCGAACAGATAAAATTCTTTATCGAGAACAAATCAGCGCCGCGCAACAAGATCGAAAATCTGCGCAAATAATTTCCACGGCGCTTTCAAATCAAACACCTATAGCGCGCCTGCAAGGGCGCGCTTTTTTACGCCCTTCGTTAACCCTGTTCCTTGACCGCACGTTAATCGTCCCTTGCTAAAAGTTTAAAGATCTTCAGGACGGTCGGGAGCGTGAGATGGGGCGAAAGACGCTCGGCGTGATGCGCAAACGCCAGCGCGGTTCAGCAGCGGTGGAATTCGCCCTTGTGGCGCCGATTTTCATCATCCTGTTGTTTTCAATTCTCGAAGCCGGCTGGTTCTACTTCGTCAATTCCGCGGTAGAGCAAGCGAATGCGACCGCTGCGCGCCTAATCCGCACCGGTCAGGCTCAGAATTCAACCGATGCCGACGGCAACCCTATTTTCTCAAAGGACGCCTTCTTTGGTGAAATATGCCGCGTTGTCTCAAATTTCGGCGATTGCAACGAGACCCTGACTGTCGATGTATCACGCTTCGCCAGTTTCGATGCACTGGCGGCCGATATTTCCGATCCGGTCTGTCGCAATGAGGACGATCCGACGATACAGGGCGCACAATACAGTGAGACCGATTACGGCGCACAAAACGAGATCGTCCGTGTTCGCGTCTGCTTTTTATACAAGCCCGTCAACCCTGCACTCGGCATGCGGATGAAAACGAACGATCACGGCTTCAGCGAAATCGTGGCGCTGTCGATATTCCGCAATGAACCGTTCGGGAGCTGACGATGGCAAGGACAACCACTTCAGCTTTTAAAAATTGCCGCTCGGGCATGGCCGCGACAGAATTTGCGCTCATTCTTCCCCTGATGCTGATCATGTTCTTCGGCGTCGTCGAAGGATCGGACGCATTGACGAAAAGCCGGCGGGTAACGCTTGCAGCAAACACGCTCGCTGACCTTGCCGCGCAGGAAACCGAGCTTTTAGAAGCATCCGTCGACAGCCTCTTTGTCGGCGTTGAAGAAATAATCGATGTTGATGGCGCAACAATCGATATCCGGCTTGTCAGCATTATACTGGAAGACAGCGATGGCGACGGCACACCCGACAAGCCGGTTGTGCACTGGAGCTACGACAATACCGGCGGAGAACCTTATTCCGCTGGAAGCGCCTATAACAAACTGCCCAACGCCGCGCTCCTGACTGCCGACACCGCAATTGTCGTCGCCGAAGTCGATTTTCCGTATGCCTCACCGCTGACGAAACATTTCATATCAACGGTCGATATAGACCGTATCGCAACGCGCTGGCCGCGCCGTTCCCTGCGCGTGCAATTATGCTCTTCACCGAGTAATTGCACGAGCTGACGAGCGCGACGACACACGCCATCATTATTGACGAAATCCGGATCGAGTCGGTGCGCTCAGACTTTTAGGGAACACTCCCGCGACTCGTGTTTCGTGCGCGCGTTCACCTCTACCGAGAACAAGTGTAAACCATGCACACTTCGCAGCCGGTTGGGCGAAGCCCAAACAATCGGTCCAGTGGACCGATTGTAGGCGCAGAAGGGAGCGCCAGTTTTGCGCTCAAAAAAACAGTGTGCAGAGTGAGGCAAAACCGTTGAGAAACGACGGTTTAACGAATGCGTTAAGTGCATCCATGCACCAAATCGACGTTTCGCTTTATTTGCCATTCCGCACTTCCACGAAATTCGTCGATCACCTGCAGCCTTGAAACAACGAAAAGACAAATAAGGTCGCGTAAATAGCGCCGACCAAAGCGGCGGCTACCGCGCTCGAGCGCGGTATTCATAAGGGCTTTCACCCTTGATCCGCTTAAATGCCGAGCTAAACGCAAATGGGCTGCTATAACCGACTTTCTCGGAGACCGTTCCCACAGTTTCTTCCGGCCGACTAAGCAGGTCTTCCGCCATCGCCATGCGCCAATTTTTAAGGAACGTCATTGGCGGTTCGCCTACGATATCATTGAACCGGCGCGAAAGAGACGCACGCGATGCGTTTGTTTTCGAGGCAAGCTTATCCAGGGTCCACGCATATGCAGGGTCTCTATGAATGAGTTGAAGCGCTCGCTCCACGATCGGATCGCCTTGCGATTGCCACCAAGCAGGGCGATCTGAATCCTGCTTGGCGACCCATGCCTTCAAAACAGCCGTCAACAGAAGGTCGAGCAACCGATCCAGAACAGCAGCCTGCCCCGGTTCGTCCTTTGTCACTTCGTCGACCAAGATAGGAACCAATGGTGAGCCCCAATCGTCCTCATTAAGAGACAATACCGGAGGCAGCATCTTGGCGAGTTTGTCGCTTACTGTACTCAAGTGCTCGTAGGC
>CAMYNO010000244.1 GCA_947259815.1 uncultured Parvularculaceae bacterium | reverse complement strand
GCTCCCTCTTCGGCCGCCGTCGCGGCATGTTGAATCGCACCCCAATCCAGTGAGAATTCGGTCGCGGTTCAATTAACCTCGGTTCTCCCAGCCGCCTCTCGGCAACCTTTCGCCGCTGTTAGACCTTGCTGCGCCGGCTCTATGACTGGACTGCCGTCCAACCCGATTACCTGCATTTTTCTCCGCAAAGTCCGCCCCACTTTCTCCGCCACAACTTGCGCCGTGTCGTCGTTAGCGTTGCGCGTCGAAAAAGCAGTGTGATCCGCTGCTTACGACGATCCCGGATCCTTTTCCCCGTCGCCGTATCTCCCGTTAAGGAGTACTGCGCCGTTTCCAAGGCCGAACCGCTCAGGTCCGTCCGGTGCAACCGGCCCGCCTACAGGCTTCAGCGTCTCGTGTTTCAGAGGCCGCTTCGGTTTGCCGGATAACGTCTGAGCGTCGTTTCCGGCCAGCATCCCGGTTCTGGCCTCCCTCAACCCGCTGCTAGGCATGTGCCGCGAATTGATGTCGACGGAGACTTCAGAACTTAATCAGGATACCAACTTTCCGGAATTCGTCGACTTTTTCTTTTCCACATTCTTTCGCTACATTCATGTGGAGTAACACGCAGTTGAAATTATTCGCTTTCCGCGTTTTTTGCATAAACGACCGTGAAATTATTCGCCGGCATTTCCACAACCACCCTGCGCGTCAGTGCATTTTCCTGCGCGAGCGACGCAAGATCATGCTCAAGGTCGCGCACGCCCCATCGCGGATCGTGTGCTTTCAAACTGGCGTCAAAGGCTTCGTTCGACGGGGCTGAAAATACGCCGCCTTCTGAGAACGGTCCGTAAAGCAATAACAGCCCGCCCGGCGCCAGCAGCCGTCCGGCGCCGGCGAAAAGCCCCTGCGCCGCTGCGAATGGCGCGATGTGGATCATGTTGATGGAGACGACCGCGTCAAAGGGGCCGGCGATGGCCGCATCCCAGTCTTTTTCGCAGACATCCAACGCGTGCGGGCCCTTGATGTTTGAACGGTTGGTATCAGCGATGTGGGCCGCAACCGACGCGCGCGCGGCGGGGTCCGGATCGCCGGCAAACCATTCAAGCCCCGGGGCGGCGTCGGCGATATGGACGGCGTGTTCCCCGGTCCCTGACCCGATTTCAAGCACCCTGCCGCGCTCGGGCAGGAATTTGAAGAAAACATCGCGGATCGGATCGCGATTGCGCGCCGCGGATGGCGAGAACAGTTTCGCTCCATCCTCGGCGCGGTTTTCAAGCGCAGTCTCTTTTTTACCTGAAGCCATTCATATTGGTTTACGCCGAACAGCTCGCGCCGCCAAGGACGCAAAACTTCGCGCAATGGCGGTGATTGAGACTGACCGGCGACGACGCTTGCGCCAATGTCTCGCCAAGCTCGAACCGTTCATCATAGGCGATCAACGTGCAGGCAACGACGCAAGGCGCATCGGCGCCTTTGCGCTTGATGACCATGCGCGCATTGGAACACATGATGTCGTGGGGATCCTTACCAAGGATGCCCCAGCAATCCGTCGTGATTTCCGGCACGTCTTCGCGTTCATCCATTTCAGGAAACAGCACAAGCGCGGCCGGGTCCGTCGTATCAATGGAAACGCCCATACGCGCAAACAGCGCTGCATACCCTTCGCGCATTGACGCTTCGCTTTCGCCGAAACCCGCACGGCCGGCGACGGAAATATCGAACCCGTGCTCGGCCAGCCAGACAAGACCGTCGACCGCCACGCCAAAACTCTTTGCGCCGCGCTCGCGGTCGTGAACCTTGCCGTCATAGTGATCGAGACTGACGCGCAGGCGCAGCCTTTGCCCGAATTGCGCCTGTAGGGCGAGCAAGCCGCGCGTGACGCGCTCGCGCATCATCGGCCGCATGGCATTCGTCAGCACAAGGACTGTAAATCCGTGATCGAGCGCGGCGCGCGCGCTATCGATCATCTCCGGATTCATAAAGGGCTCGCCGCCGGTAAAGCCGATCTCTTCAGCGCCAAGCGCTTTGGCTTCGACCAGGAACGGCTCCAGCTCGGCGAGCGCGATATATGCGAGGCGGTCATTGGACGGTGACGACTCGATGTAACAGTTCTGGCATTCAATGTTGCATAGCGTGCCGGTGTTCACCCAGAGCGTTTTCAACCCGGTAAACGCAACATGGGCGCGCGGCGCACCATCCGCCGTATGCAACGCATCGTCAAATTTTACTGCACTGGTCATAAACGCCGATTGAGACTGACACGAACCGCATGGCGATGAAACAAACGCCCGCCGGTTGCAAGCGGCGGGCGTTCAACACTCAGCGATCAGTGTGTTACTCAGTCGTCTATCGGCTGCAACGGCGCGCCATAAACGGCGTCGTCATCGTAAACCGCATCCGGCGAGCGCTCCGGCAGGGGCTCGCCCGTCACCGGATCGAGCTTGGCCGGCTGAACCGGCGCAATATGGGCGGGCGCGGTCGTCGGCGCCTCATCGCGATGAGCAAGGCCCCACACCGCATTTTGCAGCGGCGCTGAGGTATCGCGCGTAACTTTTTCCCGGAAGATCACATCCACCGCGCGCACATCGGAACCGTAATAGCCTTCGTTCCAGGAATGGCGCGCTTTCAAAATGGCGCCCTCAAGGCTGATCCCGCCATAAAGACCGCGTGAGCGTGAAAAGGCGAGGATGTCCGCGGTCTGTGCTTTGGCGCCGCCGCCGACCG
>CAMYNO010000243.1 GCA_947259815.1 uncultured Parvularculaceae bacterium | reverse complement strand
CTGGGCTGGGTGTCGCTGTTGCTGATCGGCGGGGCGACGGCGGCGATGCCTTGAATGCGCCGGCGAAATCGCGGCGGTCGGCGATAGCGTTTCCGTCTGGAATCCAGGCGACAAGGTCTGCGCGCTCCTGCCCGGCGGGGGATACGGCGAATTCGCCGTTGTCGACGCCGGCTCATGCCTGCCCGCCCCCGCCGGCTTGTCGCTGGAGGAGGCTGCGGCCCTGCCCGAGACAACGTTCACGGTCTGGGCGAATGTCTTCGACGATGCGCAATTACAGCCTGGTGAAACGCTGCTCGTGCATGGGGGTACAAGCGGCATCGGCACGACCGCCATTGCGATTGCAAAGGCGTGGCGCGCGCGCGTCATCGCCACCGCCGGCGGCGACGAGAAGGCGGCGGCCTGCCTAAAGCTCGGCGCGGACGCCTCATTCAACTACGCAACGGATAAATGGGATGAAAAAATCGCCTCGTCAGGCGGCGCCGATGTCGTCCTCGACATGGCCGGCGGTGATTTTCTGGCGCGAAATCTTTCAACTCTGAATCCCGGCGGCCGCCATGTCTCGATAGCCTTCCTGCGGGGCGCGGAGGGGAGCGTGAATATATTCCAGATCATGCGCAATCGCCTGCGCCTTTCGGGCTCGACCATGAAGGCGCGAGCGCCCGAGGAAAAGGCCCGCCTCGCCGCCGCCATCAGGGCTGAGGTCTGGCCCCTGATCGAAAAAGGCCGGTACAAGCCCCTGATTGACCGGGTTTTTCCGCTCTCGGCGGCGTCAACGGCGCATGAACGCATGGAATCAGGGGATCATATTGGCAAAATCGTGCTGAAAGTCGCCTGATCGTACTTGGCGGGAAAACCGCAACAGTCTATATGGCCGCTGTCGCGTCGCTGTACGCGACAACGCTTTCCCCGAAAATCCGGCGGTTAGCGCGGCGGGCTCAGGATACGACCCGCCGGCGAACGAAGTCTATTTGAAGGAGTCACCCATGGCCGACCGCCCGTTAATGCCAATCGCGACCGCTGTTTGGCTGATTGACAACACATCCCTCACCTTCGACCAGATCGCGGATTTCTGCGGTCTTCATATGCTGCAGGTCAAAGGCATCGCGGACGGGGATGTTGGCGCGGGCGT
Organism: uncultured Parvularculaceae bacterium; assembly: GCA_947259815.1. Lineage (GTDB taxonomy): Bacteria > Pseudomonadota > Alphaproteobacteria > Caulobacterales > Parvularculaceae > Hyphococcus. Next base: position 2,742 of record CAMYNO010000243.1, on the reverse strand, counting down.
GCGCGGGATTGATCCGATCACGACGCACCAGTTGACGCGCGAAGAAATCGAAAATGCGCAGGCGGATGAAAGTTACCGGCTGAAGCTTTCCAGGCCAAAAACGATTGTTGCCGAAAAGACGAAAAAAGGCCCGCGCTATACGCCGGTTTCCAAGCGCCAGAATCGCCCGGACGCCATCGCATGGGTCGTGCGCAATCACCCGGAAATATCCGACGCGCAGATTTCAAAACTCCTCGGCACAACCAAGACGACAATTCAGTCTGTCCGTGACCGCACGCACTGGAATTCATCCAACATCCAACCGCAGGACCCGGTTGGCCTCGGCCTTTGTACGCAAGTCGATCTCGACACCGTCGTGCGCAAGGCGGCCGCCAAACGTGCGCGTATGGAGCCGCCGCCGGCGCCGGAAGGCGACGCCCTGAAACCTGTCGAGGAAACGACGGCGCCGGAAGCCGAAGAACCGGGCGCGGATAGAAGCGGTGAAATCGATCTGTCTAAAGTTTTTGCCGATCTGCCTGATGGCGATGGGGGCAACGACTAGACGCCGCCTCGCGCAACCTTAATCCGCGCCGCGCTCATCGGACGGCGGATCGAGCTGCGCAAGCTTTCCGCCATCCACATAGATGGATTGCCCGGTGACGAACGATGCTTCGTCGCCGGCGAGGAAAAATATAACCGATGCGACCTCTTCCGGATCGCCAATGCGTTTTAACGGTGTGATGTTTTGCACGCGCCGCGGCTTTGCATTGGGCCCCAACTCGCCTTTGACAGAGCCGACGCCGACCGCGTTCACACGCACCCCATGGGGCGACAATGCGAGCGCCACAGCCTTCGTCAGCTGATGCAGGCCGCCCTGCGACGTCGCAAACGCCACATGGTCGGCCGCGGCTGTGACCGCCTCCACCGACCCGACATTGACGATGACGCCGCCGCCGCCATCTTCATTATCAGCCTGTTTGACAAACTGCCGGGCCGCGGCCTGATTGATTAGAAACGCGCCGCGAACATTGCATTCGATAACGCGGTCGAAATCATCTTCCGCCATTTCGAGGAAAGGCGCGGAGAAACGCTCCATAACCGTATGGGCAAGCACGTCGACGCGGCCATTCACATCGAGCGCCTCAGCGATGATATTGTGAACATTCAAGCGCCGCGAGGTGTCGGCATGAACGAATGTGACCGACGCGCCGGAATCGCCGATCACATCGGAAACTGTACTGGCGACGGCCTTACCCGCATCCTCATCGGCGTCAGCGAGGACCAGCCGGTCGCCTGCTTCTGCAAATCGGCGCGCGCATGCTGCGCCGACAGGCGACGCCGCACCGGTAATAATGACCGAACGCCCTGTCATGAGTTTATGCTTTCTATACGGATGGTGTTTCCCGCCACGCTACAAACTTCTTTGGTAAGGTTGCGTGCGGCCCGGAATTGAAGATAAGGAATTTAGCGAACAAGTCCAGCAATACCGATCACCCGCATAGCAGACTAGTTGGCCGAACGGCGCCCTGCGCAAGGGCTGGCGCCGTCGGCGCAGCAATGTGGGATGTTTGCTCTGTATGCGTTTTACTGTGTGCGTTTTATTAAAACGACATATTGGTCGCTAATTCATGGGCGGGGATGGATCGGCCAGCCCTTCCAAAAGATCTTTGACCTTCAGTTTCTCTCGTTTGAGTTCCACGACGCGGAGTTCGTCAAAGGCGGGGTGTTTTAACTCAGCAGAAATTGCCGCTTCCAGCTCTTGGTGCCGCTTTGTCAGCGTATCCAGTTGAGCATGTGACGCCATAGTCAGCCTCCTTTTTGTGAATGGAGAAATTAAAGCACATTTTTGCCCCTTTCGCCACTCATTGCCGGTGCGAAAAAAGCAGCAAAAGCGCATTCATTTCGTATTAACCCTGCGTCTATGAGAAATGACTTAGCTATTTGACTTTGCGTGAATTATTAGGCTTACGTAACCTTGATGGAAGCGAAAAACAGCACCGAAAAATCTGGCGATCAGGCCGAGAGTTTCTGGATCTGGGCGAACGCCGTTTACGCCCATCCCGGCGTTGCTGATTCGCTGATAGAGGCGCAGGACCGCGCCGGTCTGAACGTCAATTTGTTGCTCTGGATATGCTGGTCCGCAACGAGGTTCGCCGAAATTCCTGAAATCATCCTGCGCCGCGCAACCGAAGCGACCGCGCAATGGTCCGCGCAGGTAACCGCATCCCTGCGCGCCGCCAGACGGGCGGCAAAATCTTTCGAAGACAAGCCGGGATTTGAGAATGCGGCGAGCCTGCGCAGCGACATTAAATCCGCCGAACTCTATGCCGAACGCATTGAAATCGAGATCCTGGAAAAACTTTCCATTGAGTATTTAACTCCGACCACAGATAGCGACGTCAAAGCCCGTGCGCGGCGCAGCATGACCAGCTATGTGGCCATCATTGGCGCCGCCAGACGCGACGGCTTTTCCACCGGATTGCTTCACACCATAATCGACCATATCTTCGATCAACCGTAACGATCTCATTGCGGATCAAACAGGAGCGCGAAGCGCCGTGACGAATGAAGGCCCGCCCAGTGACGAAAGCGACGCTGACGATAATCAATTTTCGACGCTGGTGGGTCGGCGTCGTTTTTCCGCCCATGACAGGGATTTCAAAGGCGCAAACGATGAAGCGCTGGTTATTCGTCTTGCGACCCTCGAAGAAGAGCACCGCGATCTTGACGCGGCCATTCGCGCACTTGAAGCAACGTCGCCTT
>CAMYNO010000242.1 GCA_947259815.1 uncultured Parvularculaceae bacterium | reverse complement strand
TGCGCGTCGTCGGCGCGCGCCGGTGGCCGGCCCTGCCGGTCCGCCTTCTCCGGCCTGTCTCCTGTCGGCATCGTTCGGTCCTCTCGGGTTGCGGGCGGGCAGACCCCGGCTCGCGTCCGGGGCAGGCCCGCCCCTGGGTCACCTGCCGCTTCGATAATCCCGCAAAGGTTATCATCGGTTGTTAAAGGTTATCATCCGCCGAACAGGGCGCCGGCCGGCGGGTGTCGGCATGTGTCGTGATCTTTCCCCTCTCCCCCAAGGGGAGAGGGGGGCCTTCGGAAACCGTCAGCCTCTGTCGGCATTCGTAATCATCGGCGTCTCCGCCCGGCCGGCGGCGGGAGGCCTGATCGCCCCCGCTTCCGGCCGCCCCGCAATTCTAGGAATATAGTCAAAAGCACCCGGTTTTCAAGGCGCCGCCGCGCCGCCGCCGGCACGGGCGGGGCACAAACCCGCCCCGACAAACGTGCTCCGCTTCCGACAGCGCGGGTCTGGGCCCCGCCCGAGTATTTCTCCCTTGGGTTGAATATATAATTCCTTATACACTCACGACGCACCCACAGCGCGCCATTCGAGGAGGACGCCATGCCCTGGGACCCTGGAGACTGCCCGTTTCCCGACACCGCCGTCGCGGCGATCGAGGATTTCAAATACGAGAACGAGCTCCACATGGTGCGCCATCACGCGCCGCCCGACGACGCGCCCGACTCGCTGTGGCAGCTCTCGGAGGACTTCACGGTCAGCATGATCTGCCACCCCGAGGGCGGCGGGCCGGCGGACGGCTTCGTCCACACCGTCACCGCGCCGCGCGGCATGTATACCGACCTCGCCTCCGTGCCCCGGTTGTTCTGGTCGATCATCGGCCCGATCGGCCCGCACCTGGAGGCCAGCATCGTCCACGACTATCTCTACATGGCCTGGACCGACTTCCGACCCCGCGAGGACCTTGAGCGCGACTGGAATTTCGCCGACGCCGTCCTGTTCGCCGGCATGAACGCCTCCGGCGTCTCCGTGTTCCAGGGCGACCGCATCTCCAAGGCGGTCCATTCGAGCTACGGCTGGGAGACCTTCTCGGAGAAGGAATACGATCTGGCCGACCGGATGGAGGGGTGGCTGGGGCACCTCTGAAACCGCGCGCCCCGAGCCCCGCTGTTTGGAGACTGGCCGCTTTCGCGTCGGGCGGGGCGTGCGGCCCGGTGTTGTGGAATGGATTCCCGCCACTGCGGCTGGAGCGGGTGTGTCACCCGCTCCGCAATGGGTCCCTTCTCCCTCGAACCGAAACCCGGTACGAAGCGGGTCACTGACCCGCTCCTGCCAGAAGCCTTGAAACGACGAAATATGCCCCTAGATCAGGGAGTGGACACAACATATGCGGAAGAGGGACAGGATTCATGTCAAGTCTCATGATCCAACCACCGATTTCCGGAATCACCGATATTCTGCTCGCAGACGTAGCAATCAAGATTCAATTGCCACCCCACCTCCGCGAGACTGCGGCAGAACGTTATGCCACCATTGCACACTGGATTGATCGCGACGGTAGCCCCCTACAAGGTCGAGTGGAACTGCTGTATCCACAAGGCTCTATGGCAATTGGTACGGCGATCGCGTCTAAGCTGAAGAACGACGAATTTGATCTCGACATCGTCGCACAACTATCTCTTCCAACAACCCTTTCGCCCACTGAAACACTAGATACGCTGTTCCTTTCAATAAGAGGCGACAAAGGTTCCCGGTATTACAATATGGCCGATCGCAACAGTCGTTGCGTAACTGTTTCGTATTCGGAAATGCATTTGGATATCACCCCGGCCATTTTGCAGCCAACACGTGAACCAAAGACAAGCATCATTTTCCACAGCAAGAAATCTGATAATCTTATTGAAATCGAATACTATCTTACTGCCAATCCCTTTGGATTCGCTGAGTGGTTTCTAGAGAGCATGCCGCCTGATATTGAGTTTTCTAAGGAATACGCATCTCGATCACAAGCACACTACCTCGCCGAGGCACCATCAAATCCAATACCTGACATGCATCCATCCCTCATGCGATCGAAACGTATAGTGGCCTTTCAACTTTTCAAGAGGTGGCGCAATAAGGTGTTCGATACACGCAAAGTTCGAATGCCTCCGTCAGTGGTCCTCGCGCGCATAATTGCTTCACTTTCTGGAACCTCTTCATCTTTGTCTGAGGAGCTGAAAGCTCAAGCACAGCTAATTCTGAACACGCTTGAACTCGCCCACTCCAGGGGTAAGGTAATACATCTCGTAAATCCGCGGTGCAATGAAGACATCTTAACTGACCGTTGGCCTGAGAGCATAAGCGACCAAGCCATGTTTATGGAGGACCTTCGAAGGCTCCTAGCTCAACTAGCTGAGCTTGAGACAGCGCAACTCCAGCGCAAGCAGGAAATTATGATCGATATTTTTGGTGAGCGGCCCACAATACAAGTCTTCGAAGAGTTTTCGAATAAAATGCAAGAGGTCGATCAACAGGGCGGACTTCGATTCTCCCCCGTTTACGGAGGCATAGCAGCAAGTTCATCAGGATTATCTGAGCCAGCCTTTTCGGCGCCGAATACTCGCCAAGAAGGGATCAAAGCGCCTACGAATACCTTCTTCGGCGACGATTAATTGGTGTGTCAATTCTAGAAGCATCGCAATGCTGACGCCATTTGAGCAAGACAATTTGATACAAGCGAAATACGACTTATTCGAAGCCGTATTTATCAGGAGTTGGGGAGCCTATTGGGTAGGGACTGTTTTTAGCTTCGACACACCATACCGTATTCATGTTTGGTACCAAACCGGAGGAAGCAGAGGCGAGATAGAATACCGTACCTTACGGCCGCAGGTATATGTCGTGGATCCACCACTACGTCGACGTACAACTAAGACAGACGAGCCAATTCCACACATCTTTCCATATACTGGTCGTCGTGGCCCTAGATTGTGCTTATACTTTTCTCAGTTTGGCGAGTGGGATTTCAGCATGCCTATCGCCGACACCATTATACCGTGGACTTCGAAGTGGCTGTGCTACTATGAAATATGGCACACAACTGGTAAATGGAAAGGCGGAGGCATTCATCCAGGCGATGAAGGTTACGAATGGCAACAACCGGAATACCCAGATCGAGTGGCACGCTTCAATACACGCGCCTTCAACAAGATTGGCCAAGAGACCGGAACTTTCGCATCCTTACCATTGATGGCGGTGGCATCCGAGGAATACTTCCAGCTACTTTCTTGGCAGAGGTGGAACGAAGCCTACCGGTGGGCAGTCGAATTGGCGAATATTTCGACCTTATCGCAGGAACTTCCACTGGCGGTATAATCGCTCTTGCTATTGCCCTTAGAATTCCAGCTCCAGAAATATTGAATCTGTACCTATGCGAAGGCGGGAAAGTGTTTCCTGATGCTTCTCGGATTGAGCGACTCCTGAGAAAACTATTTGGCATTATTAGTTATCGCTATCGGTCGGATGAACTAAGAAATTTAGTCCACCGTATTGTGGGCGATAGTGCCCTTTGGCAGGTGCAAAATCGCCTTTGCATCCCCGCAGCTGACGGTCTCTTCGGTGAGGTCTTTGTTTACAAGACGCCCCATCATTCTGACTATCATCGCGATTGGAGCGTTCCGATCATAGACGTTGCACTGGCAACTAGCGCAGCACCGACCTTCTTTGCTCCCGTCGAGAATGGCGAAGGCTACTATCTTATTGATGGAGGCGTATGGGCTAATAATCCCGTAATGGTTGCTCTGGTAGAAGCTCTCTCCTCTTTCTCTGTACCACGAGAAAATGTACGTGTCCTCAGCCTCGGTTGCATTGATAGGAAATTTTCGATTGGTTGGTGGAAGCGAAAAATCGGCGGGCTTTGGTTCTGGAAGGATATAATGTACTCGGCTATGTCGCTGCAATCTCAGAATAGTTTGGGCCAGGCGGGATTGCTTATTGGGCGACAGAATATTCTTCGCGTAGATGCACCAGGTTTCGAACCCAAAATCGATATGGATGATTGGAAGACAGCGAAAGAGCTTCTTCCCGATCTGGGCCAGAAACTCTTCCTTGAATACAGAGATTCGTGGCTATCCGAGTTCTTTTCAGCTACCGCTGAAAGATACGAACCCTTGTATACAGATTATAGGCTGCCAAAGCGATAGACGCGGTTTGAATATGCCACGGGATTATCTGTTTTTCTTTACATATTCCTTCGATACTGCCCCCCCACCTCGAACAACGCCCGCGTAATCTCCCCCAGCGAGCACACCCGCACCGCCTCCATCAGCACCTCGAACACGTTCGCGTCCGCGCGCACCGCGTCCTGAAGCCGCGCCAGCATCGCCGGCGCCTCGCCCGCGTGGCGCGCGTGGAAGTCCGCCAGCCGGTCAAGCTGCCCCTGCTTCTCCGCCTCCGTGCCCCGCGCCAGCTCCAGGGTCACGTCGCCCCACTCGCCGGCGTTGGGGTCGACGAAGGTGTTCACCCCGACGATCGGCAGGGTGCCGTCGTGCTTGAGGGTCTCGTAGTGGAGGCTCTCCTCCTGGATCAACCCGCGCTGGTAGCCGAGCTCCATGGCGCCGAGGACGCCGCCGCGCTCGGCGATGCGGTCGAATTCGGCGAGGACGGCCTCCTCGACCAGGTCGGTCAGCGCCTCGATGATGAAGGCGCCCTGGTTGGGGTTCTCGTTCTTCGAAAGCCCCCATTCCTTGTTGATGATGAGCTGGATCGCCATCGCCCGGCGCACGCTCTCCTCGCTCGGCGTGGTGATCGCCTCGTCGTAGGCGTTGGTGTGCAGGCTGTTGGTGTTGTCGTAGGTCGAGATCAGCGCCTGGAGCGTCGTGCGGATGTCGTTGAAGGCATACTCCTGGGCGTGGAGCGAGCGGCCGCTCGTCTGGGAGTGGAACTTGAGCTTCTGCGCGCGCTCGCCGGCGCCGTATTTCTCACGCATGACCACGGCCCAGATGCGCCGGGCGACCCGGCCGAGGACGGCATATTCCGGGTCCATGCCGTAGGAGAAGAAGAAGGACAGGTTGGGCGCGAAGTCGTCGATGTTCATGCCGCGCGCCAGATAGGCCTCGACGTAGGTGAAGCCGTTGGACAGCGTCAGCGCCAGCTGGGTGATCGGGTTCGCCCCGGCCTCGGCGATGTGGTAGCCGGAGATCGACACCGAGTAGAAGTTGCGCACGTCGTGGGCGACGAAATACTCCTGGATGTCGCCCATCACCTTCAGCGAGAACTCGGTCGAGAACAGGAGCGTGTTCTGGCCCATGTCCTCCTTGAGGATGTCGGCCTGGACGGTGCCCCGGACGGTGGAGAGCGTGCGCGCGCGTATGGCGGCGGCTTCCTCGGCTGACGGCTCGCGGCCCTCCGTCTCCCGGAAACCATCGATCTGCTGGTCGATGGCGATGTTGAGGAACATCGCCAGGATGGTCGGCGCCGGGCCGTTGATGGTCATCGACACGGACGTCGACGGGTCGCACAGGTCGAAGCCCGCGTAGAGCGCCTTCATGTCGTCGAGCGTGGCGATCGACACCCCCGAGGTGCCGACCTTGCCCCAGATGTCGGGCCGCGTGTCCGGGTCCCAGCCGTAGAGGGTGACCGAGTCGAAGGCGGTCGACAGGCGCTTGGCCGGGCTGTCCTTCGACAGCAGGTGGAAGCGGCGGTTGGTGCGCTTAGGATCGCCCTCGCCCGCGAACATGCGGGTCGGGTCCTCGCCCTCGCGCTTGAAGGCGAAGACGCCGGCGGTGAAGGGATAGGACCCGGGCAGGTTCTCGCGCAGCCGCCAACGCAGGATCTCGCCCTCGTCCTCCCAGGTCGGCAGGGCCACGCGCGGCACCCTGGTGCCCGACAGCGAGACGCGCTGGAGCTCGTAGCGGATCTCGCGGCCGCGGATCGAGACGGCGTAGTCGTCGCCGGCATAGTCCTCGCGCAGGCCGTCCCAGTCGTCGAGCAGCGCCCGGCAGCGCGCATCCAGCGCCCGCTCCTTGTCCTGGATCAGCTCGGCCAGCGCCGCCGGCGCGGCGTCGCCCAGCATGTCCCGGCTGGCGCG
>CAMYNO010000241.1 GCA_947259815.1 uncultured Parvularculaceae bacterium | reverse complement strand
TTGGCGGGGATGCGCCAATCGCCGTGCAGTCGATGACCAACACGCTGACCTCCGACGCGCAAGCAACGATCCGTCAGATCAACGATATTGCGGAAGCCGGCGCGGATATTGTCCGTGTTTCCTGCCCAGATAAAGAATCGACCGCGGCGCTTTCGACCATTACGAGCAATTCGCCGGTCCCCATCGTCGCCGATATTCACTTCCACTATAAGCGCGGTATCGAGGCGGCCGAGGCAGGGGCTGCATGCCTTCGGATCAATCCCGGCAATATCGGTTCGGAAGAACGCGTGCGCGAAGTCATCAAGGCGGCGAAGGATCATGGCTGCTCCATGCGCATCGGCGTTAATGGCGGGTCGCTGGAAAAAGACCTGCTGGAAAAATACGGCGAACCCTGTCCCGACGCGATGGTCGAAAGCGCGCTCGATCACGCGAAGATTCTTCAGGATAATGACTTTCACGAATTCAAGATTTCGGTGAAAGCCTCCGACGTATTCCTGACGGTCGCGGCCTATCACGCCTTGGCGGAGGCAACCGACTGTCCATTGCATCTCGGCGTGACGGAAGCGGGCGGCCTTCGCATCGGTTCGGTCAAATCCGCTATCGGCATGGGCAATCTTTTATGGGCCGGCATTGGCGATACGATCCGCGTGTCGCTTTCCGCCGATCCGGTCGAGGAGATCAAAGCCGGTTTCGATATTTTGAAATCGCTTAATCTGCGCCACCGCGGCGTCAACGTGATTTCCTGCCCGTCCTGCGCGCGTCAGGGTTTTAACGTCATCGAGACGGTTGAAACGCTCGAACAACGTCTGGCGCATATCACAACGCCGATGACACTTTCGGTGATCGGTTGCGTCGTTAACGGGCCGGGCGAAGCGCGCGAGACCGATATCGGCTTTACCGGCGGCGGCGCGGGTAAGGAACACGGCATGATCTATCTCGGCGGCGAGGTCGATCATCGCATTGACAATTCCGAGCTTGTCGATCATCTCGTCGATCTGGTCGAGAAACGCGCCGCTGAGATCGAAACAGAGAATGCGGCAGCGCCCGTTGCCGCAGAATAGCGATCTCCAGTTTTATAGGCGCGCGTCGGAAAAACCCGGCGCGCGTTTTTTCTTTCAGCAAGGAAGCCTTGATTGATTCCACAATCCAAAATCGACGCCCTGATCGACAAGTTCGACCAGATAGAAGCGCGAATGTCTTCGGGCGATGCGGCGAATGATATTGTCCAATTGTCGAAGGAACATGGCGAGTTAAAGCCGGTTGTCGACAAGGCGCGCGAACTTTTGGATGCACAAACGCAGCTTGCCGAGCTTGAAGAACTTTCCGCCGGCGACGATGCGGAGATGGCGGCGCTGGCTAAGGACGAACTCGCCGAATTGCGCGAGCGCCTTCCCGCAATAGAGCACGAAATGCAGTTGTTATTGCTCCCCAAGGACAAGGCGGATGATTCGTCGGTCATCTTGGAAGTGCGCGCGGGCACCGGCGGCGATGAGGCCGCACTCTTTGCCGGCGATCTTTTTCGCATGTATCAGCGCTTCGCCTCACTCAACGGGTGGAAAGTCGAAGTCTTGTCCGCCTCTGAAGCGGATGTCGGCGGCTACAAGGAAATTCAGGCAAATGTTTCCGGCGATGCGGTCTTTGCGAAACTGAAATTTGAATCCGGCGTTCATCGCGTTCAACGCGTTCCGGAAACGGAAACGCAGGGACGTATTCATACATCAGCGGCAACCGTTGCGGTGTTGCCGGAGCCGGAAGAAGTTGATGTGGCGATCAATGAGGCCGATTTGCGGATCGATGTGTTCCGCGCGTCGGGTCCGGGCGGGCAATCGGTGAACACGACCGACTCCGCGGTTCGGATAACCCACTTGCCAACAGGCATCGTTGTTAGCCAGCAAGACGAGAAATCCCAGCACAAGAACCGCGCGAAGGCGATGCAGGTATTGCGCGCGCGGCTATACGATGCTGAACGTGCGCGCGTTGACGCTGAACGCGCCGCCGAGCGGAAAGGCATGGTAGGGTCCGGCGATCGTTCCGAACGCATACGGACATATAACTACCCGCAGAGCCGCGTTACCGATCACCGCATTAATCTGACACTATATAATCTTGAAGAAATTGTTCGCGGTGACGGGCTTGGCGACTTGATCGACGCGCTGATCACGCAGGATCGCGCCGACAGGCTCGCGGAAATGCAGAGCGATGTCGCCTGATATCGGTGACGCCCGGACGGTCGATGCATTGATCCGCGCCGGCGCGCAGATGCTTGCCGGTTCCGCGTCGCCACGACTTGATGCCCGCGTGCTGGCGAAATTTGTGCTTGATTGCGATGACGCCGCGTTAATTGCGCATGCGGATGATCCGGTTGTCGAAGCTGACAGACACGCTTTTGGCGAACTCGTTATGCGTCGCGCCATTGGCGAGCCAATTGCCTACATCACCGGCGAAAAAGAATTCTGGGGAATGCCGTTCCGCGTAAGCCGCGATGTTTTAATTCCCCGCGCCGATTCAGAATGCCTGATCGAATCGGTAATCGAAAATGTGGATAAGACGGCGCCGCTGCGCATCCTCGATCTCGGGACCGGTTCCGGCTGTCTGTTATGTGCGTTGCTTAAAGAGTTGCCGCAGGCGTCGGGCGTGGGCGTCGATCTGTCCGCTGCTGCGGTGAAAATTGCGCAAGAAAACGCCGCGGCGTTGGAATTGTCAGAACGCGCAGCGTTTTTCGTCAGCGATTGGTTCGAAAATGTTAACGACCCGTTCGATATCATCATCGCGAATGCGCCCTATATTCCCGATGGCGACCGGCGTGGGCTGATCATCGACGTATCTGACTTTGAACCTTCGGCGGCGCTATTTTCGGGAAAAGACGGCCTCGACGCCTACCGCCGGATATTTGATGCTGTAGACGCCTATTTGACCGAAAAAGGCTTGTTGGTGGTCGAATATGGTGACGCCAGACAGGGTGAATTGCTCGCCAGAATGGCTGGCGACGCTGTTCCGGTTACGAGCGTTTCGGTCATTCGCGATCTGGCTTTTCGCGAACGCGGATTGATGATCCGGCGGGACGTTGGAAAAAAGGATTGAAATCACCGGCCAACCCGGTAATATGGGGGCAAGACAGTGCAGATCGCGCCGCCCAAGAAGGCGCTGGTCTCGTCGATACTCCATCACTAAGGCTGACTATTGAAAGGGTCTGGCTTTTGTTCGCAGCGGCGCTGCGCATTGGAACCAAATAACGCATGATTTAATCGGCGGCCTTCAGGACGCCACTTGTTCGCTGAAATCACGAATTATAGCCGCCGGGCGCAATGCGCCTGCCTTGTGCGGCTGCCCAGGGGAAAGCGTAAGGATTAGAAATATGAAGCGAGGCCGTAACCAACGTCGGCGACAGGGTGGACCCAACCCTAACCGAGCGCTCGACTCTAACGGGCCGGACGTTCGAATTCGGGGTACAGCGAATCAGATCTACGACAAATATATGGCGCTCGCCCGCGATGCGTCATCATCTGGCGACAGGGTCAAGGCGGAAAGTTATCTGCAACATGCAGAGCATTATTTCCGTGTTATTCGCGCCATGCAGCCGCCGCAGCAACAACAGCAGCAACAAGCTGTTGATGCGGATGGCGATCAGCCGAACATGAGCGAAGGCGGCGACGACCAAAATAAGGAGGCGGAAAAATCACCGCCTGCTGACCGCAAACGCGACGATACACGCAGCGAACGGCGTAACGAGGCCTCAGCGCAAGATGATGCGGCTCCGAGTGAAAGTGCGGACAAAAGCGACGAAGAAGAAGCCGAGCCGGAACCAAAACCCAAACGCCGGCGCACCCGGCGCACCACCAAAAGCGCGGATGCTGACGGCGGTGAAAAGAAAAAAGATGCAACGGAAAAGCAACCGGCGGCGGCTGAATAAACAGCGCGCTCTAAAGCACGTCTCGTTTACTCGGATTCACGCGACGTGCTTTAGGTCTTTGCTTTGGCGCGTGTCTTTTGCGCATTACCGGTGACCACTTATG
>CAMYNO010000240.1 GCA_947259815.1 uncultured Parvularculaceae bacterium | reverse complement strand
TTTCGGCAAGCCTGGCTGCGCTGCACGAATTTCCGGGACGCCTCCTGCTCGTGTTCCAGCCCCATGGGTTCGGACCGCTGAACAAGATGAAAGACGAATTCATTTCTGCGTTCACAACCGGGCTCGCGCGCGATGATGTTCTTCTGTTCACGCCGCCCGCTTATTTTGGCGGCACGGTGGATCGGTCGGTTACGCATGAAGACATTGCTTCGGGCATCGTCGCTGCCGGCGGGAACGCTGAGGCGTTGTCAAGCCGCGAGGCTTGCGGCGAACGTCTCATGGAACTTGCCAAGCCCGGTGATCGGATCGTGATTATGGGCGCGCGTGATGACACGTTATCCGTTTTTGCATCTGGCATTGTCGATCAATTGACAAATGTCACGTGACGCGAAGACAAATTTCGCGCCTTTTGAATAACCATTTCATCGCTACGCTTGTATTTGCGTTTCAGGCAAACTGCCCGGTTGTTTCGCGACGCCAGCGGCGTACATCTCCTTTGTCACTTTGGCTGCACCAAGTTGCACCGTACACAAACAAAAGGGGATAATGATGAGAACGCCACTCATTCTTGCTGCTTTATTGTCGTCTCTTAGCGCGCCGGCGCTTGCCGAACAGGGCGACTGGCTCGTGCGGCTGCGCGGCATTGTTGTCGCGCCAACCGAAGATTCTTCGGCGGTCCTGCCGACATTTCCGGGAGCGAGCGTTTCTGTCGATAACGCCATCGTCCCTGAACTCGATTTCACTTATTTCCTGACCAATAATATCGGCGCGGAGCTGATCCTGGCGACAAGCCCGCATGATATTTCCGGTGAAGGCTCGCTCTCCGCGCTTGGCGAGATTGCCGACACGATGGCCTTGCCGCCGACACTGTTGGTGCAATATCATTTCATGCCGGATTCGAGCGTGCGTCCTTATGTGGGCGCCGGCGTGAACTGGACGATCTTCTATAGTGAAGACGCGAAACCATCGCTAATCGATGCGGTCGGCCCCACCAGCGTCAGCCTTGAGGACAGTGTCGGCTGGGCGGTGCAGGCCGGCGTCGACTTTGATCTCAACGAGCGGTTCTTCCTCAATCTCGACGTCAAATATATCGATATGGACACAACCGCGACGTTGAATTCCGGCGGGTTGATCAACACCGTCGATGTCGATCTCAATCCGATTGTCGCCGGCGTTGGTATCGGTATGCGCTTCTAACGTAACGGTCTATCCTCCAAACTTGCGGGTCGTTCAGTGCGTTGGACGACCCGCTTTTTATTGGTGCATGCTGCTGAGTGCGAAATCTCCCGGCAGTTTTGTTAAGGTTAGTGGACGCACAGCCGCGAAAAATTTGCCAGATGCTCTCGCGGCGTCTAATTTCCACGGCGTATGTGGCAGACCGCTAATAGGAGGGGGCATGACTAATGTACTGTGGAGAGGGGAAATAGCCGCCGCGGAAATTATTCTGCCGCCCAAATTGGATCATCGTTTGAAAACACAATGGAACCACCGGAAAACACAAGCGCCGGCAGAGCAAATTGATCTTTCCCGTGCAGAGATGATCCGCGATGCAGATAAGGATAATCTGGCGGATCCAAACTGGTTGGAAATGACATTGCTGCCAAGCCTGGGGCTGAACGCCGAAGAGCTCGACGAGTTTCCGTCCTTTCTCTATCCACATATGGGATCGGGACTTCTGCATTGGCAGTATCCCAAACAATTCAGTAAATACCTCGCCCACCTTTCTGGTGAGAAGGTGGAAAGCTACCTTGAGATTGGCGTTCGCCACGGCGGCACTTTTGTAATCACGGTCGAATACTTACAGCGGTTTCATCCTGTAAAAAAAGCTGTCGGCGTCGATATTCGTCGATGCCCCGGTCTCGTCGAATACGGAAAGTTAAACCCTCGCGCGCGCTTCACCGTGGCTGATAGTCAGTCAGCAGGATTTCAAACCCTCTTGGACGCCGAAGGCCCTTTTGATCTGGTTCTGATTGATGGCGATCATTCCCGTGAAGGATGCTGGAACGACTTTGAGCTGTTGAAAGACCGGGCCCGAATACTCGTCTTCCACGACATCGACAGTGTGCCGGTGCCCGGCGTGGGCGCAGTCTGGCGGCAAGTTAAAGCGGAATATGCGGACAGGTTCGACTTTTATGAATATGCCGACCAGTATGATGAAGTGCTAAAACGCCTTGGAGGCCCGGTGCTCGGAATCGGCGTGGCGATCAGAAAGTAACGACTACCGCAACTCGATGCGTTCGGCGCCAGCAGCGTCATTCTTGAGGGCAGTTTCGCAGGGGCGTGCAGGCCGGCGTCAGCAGTGCTTCTTTTGGATGCGGAGTTTGGCGCGCGTCGCGAGCAAATGCTCGGCTACCCGATTTTCTGGACCGCGTACCAGTGCTCATTGATTCTGCAAATTGCGGTAACGGGCCCCTGTTCCTTGTTCAGTTCCAGCCATGCAGTTGAGCGATCGTCGCATTTGTCGAATAAAGCCTTATTCGGCTCATCGCTCGCGGGCGACAGTGGTTTGCTCAGGTAAATAAGACTTACCACTGTCCAATAATTGTTCGCGCTGTATCGCTTTATCACCACATCAATTTCATCCCGGCCGGCTTCGGAGCGCGGAAAAAAGTCGATAAACTCAACCGGAATTGTTTTGCGAAGGCGGGTTATGAAGCGCTTGTTCGTGAGAACTTCCTTTGCGGGATCGCGCGCGGGAATGCGGGTAAATTCCGTGAATGGGGCGGGGTATGATAACAGGATGTCGACAAAGGAATCCGATTGCTCGGTGTAGATGGCCGCAGCGTCAAGAATATCCGGCTTGTCGTTTTTTGAATCGCAGCCGGCAAGGAGCAGCGCTGTTAAAAATATTGCTAGACCGGTAAATGCTGAATGTTTCACAGAGCCTCGAAATTGGATGATCGCCAGCGATAGTTCGCCCTGTGCGATCACTAATGGATTTCCATGGCGTAAGTCTTAATTGCGCGCTCGGCGATAAGCTGTTTTTCATTTTCGGCCGGCTTTTCGAGGGAAAGACGCATTTGCAACGCGCAAGCGCGACCGCTTTACAAACGCTTCTCAGTGTTCTAATATTCAACCACATGGTTGAAATTCATACTACAGACGATTCATGCTTGAACAGCGTGCTTGGCGCGCTTGCGGACCCGACACGACGTGCGATTATGCAGGCGCTGGGCGGGGGCGAGCGGCGCGTTGGAGATCTTGCCGAGCCCTTCGCCATGTCGCTGAACGCTGTTTCCAAGCATGTGAAA
Organism: uncultured Parvularculaceae bacterium; assembly: GCA_947259815.1. Taxonomy (GTDB): domain Bacteria; phylum Pseudomonadota; class Alphaproteobacteria; order Caulobacterales; family Parvularculaceae; genus Hyphococcus. The sequence continues at coordinate 3,803 of CAMYNO010000240.1, read as the reverse complement.
AAGCTTGAGGCCGCCGGACTGGTAAGCCGTCGTCGCGCCGGGCGGGAAAACTTCATCGCCGCAAATCCTGCCGCAATCGAAAAGACAGCCGATTGGTTCGACGCCCAACGCATTTTCTGGAATGCGCGTCTCGACAGGCTCGAAAGCTTACTGAAGGAGGAGGTCGAAAATGAATGATTATGGTGAAATTCTCGAAGACGGCTCGCTTTATTTCGTGCGCGAGCTGCCCGGCGGCATTGATCGGGCCTGGGCATGGATTGCCGAGGGCGAAAAGCGCGCCCAATGGCTTTGCGGCGGCGGCGACGCCCGTCGTGCAGGCGAAACCATCAAGTTTGAGTTTCATCACAAGGATCTAACGCCCCATGATGAGGCCGTTCCGGAAAAGTACAAGGAAATGGAAAATGGCGTCTCCTACGATGTGGAAGTGACGGCTTGCGAAGCGCCGCACCGTCTCGTGGTGTGGTGGCCCTCGCCGGAAGGCGACAACGAAATTGAATTCCGGCTGAGTGAAGCGAACGGCAAGGTGAAGCTGGAGTTGATCCAGCGCGGCGAACTTCCCGCTGAACACATTCTTGGATCGTGCGCAGGATGGCACGCGCATCTCGACATCATGGTTGACAAGATGTCCGGCGAGACGCCGAAACCATTCTGGTCAACCCATGAGGTTCTTGTGAGCGAGTACGCGAAGCGGTTCGAGGCGCATCTTTCAACGCTGAAATAGTCGGCCGCGCGACGTTGGCTTGCCGTTCCTCTTGTCGCCTGTCCTGTCTAAATTGCATCTGACGCGAGTCGGTCTAAACCTCTTATCTGGCGCAGGTTTTTAAAAAACACAGGTAACGAGCTGATGCGACGTGTCCTTTACGCAGTTTATGGAAGTGAAAATTACTTGGCGGAGGCCATGCGTTCTGCGCGGTCCCTGCGTGCGCGCGGAGGGGATTTTGAAATTGTTGTCTACACGACACCGGAAAGTGCGCAGGGTTTGGAAACTCGTGTCTTTGACAGAGTTGAGATTGTCGAGTTCAAAAGGCGCGCGAATATGCGTATCGACTTTGCGCTGAAACTTCACGCGATCACCAACGGTCTTTCCAGCGAAACATTATTTCTCGATAGTGATACATATGTTTGCGGTAATCTTGATGCGGCATGGGCGTTGCTGCAACGTTTCGATGTTCTCGCCTGCCATGCGCCGTATCGAAGGCGGTTCCGATATGAAAACTATCGAGAACCAGATTTCGTCAGTGACGTTCCCGCTGGTTTTTGCGAAATGAATACCGGCGTTATATTTCTAAGGGATAACAACCGAACCCGCTCAATGGTGCAGGCGTGGGCAAATCTTTATGCACAGGCGCCCTTATCAGGCGATCAATATTTATTCATGGACGCGGTCTATAATTCGGACGTCAATCTGTATGTGCTTCCAAGCGAGTACAATTATCGTTTTACGATACCGGGATTTGCGTCAGACGACGTGAAGATTGTTCATGCCCATCATCAACACCCAAAGCAAATAGCCGCTCAGTTGAACGAAACTGAGTCGCCACGCGTCAGTGTGTTTCGGGATGGGGAACTGGAGATCTTGGCGCCGCCTTCAGCAGCGCCAAAGCGTCGGGTCGGTTGATCGCCCGGCATACGCCGTTATAAGGCGGCGGACCATCTCATTTGCCGGAGCGCACACATGAATATCCACGAATATCAGGCCAAGGAAGTCCTCAAGTCCTTTGGCGCCCCCGTCTCGGAAGGCCGTGTCGTGCTCGATGCGGCGGAGGCCGAGGCCAAAGCGAAGGAACTTCCCGGCCCGCTCTATGTGGTTAAGGCGCAGATCCACGCAGGCGGACGCGGCAAGGGCAAGTTCAAGGAAGCCGAGGCTGGCGAGGGCGGCGGCGTTCGATTGGCGAAATCCCCGGACGAGGCGGCGAAGTTTGCACGCGAAATGCTCGGCGCAACGCTGGTCACCAAACAGACCGGTGCTGCCGGCAAGCAGGTAAACCGCATCTATATTGAAAACGGTTCGGATATCGAGACGGAGCTGTATTTGTCGGCGCTTGTCGATCGCGGTACGGGGCGGGTCGCTTTCATCGCATCGACCGAAGGCGGGATGAACATTGAAGAAGTCGCTGAAGAAACCCCGGAGAAGATCGTCACGGTGCGGATTGATCCGGCGACGGGGTGCATGCCCCACCATGCGCGGCGCATTGCGCAGGCGCTTGGGCTGAAAGGGGCGCCGGCCAAACAGTGCAACAAGCTTATCCCGACGCTGTATAAAGCTTTCGTCGAAAAGGACATGAGCCTTCTGGAGATCAATCCGCTTATCGTGACCAAGGGCGGCGATCTGCTGGTGCTGGACGCGAAAGTCGGTTTCGACCCCAATGCGCTCTTCCGCCATGAGGCGATCCTCGCCCTGCGCGATGAGTCCGAAGAAGACCCGGCGGAACTTGAAGCGTCGAAATACGATCTCTCTTACGTCAAGCTGGACGGTAATATTGGCTGCATGGTCAACGGCGCCGGGCTCGCCATGTCGACCATGGATATCATTAAACATTACGGCGCTGAGCCGGCGAATTTTCTCGATGTTGGCGGCGGCGCCACGAAAGAGAAAGTCACCGAAGCTTTCAAGATCATCCTTTCCGATCCTGCGGTCGAGGGCATTCTGGTCAACATTTTCGGCGGCATCATGCGTTGCGACGTTATCGCCGAGGGCGTTGTCGCCGCGGCGAAGGAAGTCAAACTTGAAGATCCGCTTGTCGTGCGCCTTGAAGGCACCAATGTTGAAAAGGGTAAGGAGATCCTCGCCAATTCCGGACTGGCGATCACCCCTGCCGACGATCTCGACGATGCGGCGCAAAAGGTCGTCGCCGCGGTGAAGAACCGCTAGACGTCGATGGAATTCGAGACTTTCGCTTTCTTCCATCCCTTGCGTGTTCGCTGGAACGAGTGTGACATGCAGGGGATCGTTTTTAACGTAAACTACCCGCTCTATTTCGATATCGGCATTTGGGAATATACCCGCGCGCTCGGTTATGACTTCGGTGTTGCGCCGGAATTCGTGACGGCGCGGCTGGAATGCGATTTTCGCGGTTCGGCGCGTTTCGATGACGAGCTACAGGTCGGCGTGCGCACCTTGAAGTTCGGAACCAAGTCGACCCGCATAGGATTCGGGGTCTTTCGTGAGCGCGAGTTGCTCGCCGAAGGGGTGAACACCTATGTTGCGGTCAAACGTGGCACGACGGACACAACAGCGCTTGAGCCGGATTACGTGAAGCGGGTTCGCGCCTTTGAGAAAGTCGCGCCTGCGTATAGTCAGAACAAAAAACCATTTTAAAACAACGGATTACTAGAAGGTCCGTCGTGTATATGACGCGCGGGTAAGCACCCGTTGCACCGGCTTCCGTCGGCGGCCCCGATCCGTTATGGTTAACGAGAAGCTGTCGGGGCCGGGGGGCGAATATGACAAAAAGCGAACTGCATCATCACCCGGATCCGTGTCCGCCGCCTAGCCCGCCGCGATCTTATTTCCCGTGGGGGCTGTTGATCTTTTACATTACGACGTTTGCGATCGCGTCTCCGATTATCATCTTCATATCCATCCAGATCTGGTACAATACCCCGAAGCCGCCGCCGGATTACTGGGTCGAAGCGATTGAATGGTGTGCGGATGAAGGCTCGCTTCACACAGATATCAGCAGAGATTTTTCAGATCCGAAACTGAAGGATCAAAATCTCGGATTCGGTCACCCTCATCGCGTGCATCCCGATGGTCTGTGCAAGGACATTAAGACGATTATCCACCAGAGCATCCGCTATTG
>CAMYNO010000239.1 GCA_947259815.1 uncultured Parvularculaceae bacterium | reverse complement strand
TTCGCGTCGTTCGTACTGCTCAGCGATCCCGTGGGCCGAAAGGTCATGTTCGACTATTATGTCGACCATGCGGAAATCGCGCGGCGGCGCGGTCTTGGCGTCATCTTTGAAACGCCGACATGGCGGGCGAACCTCGCCTGGGGCGCAAAGATTGGCTACGGCAAGGAAGCGCTGGCCGCCGCCAACCGGGACGCAATCAGGTTTCTGGAGGAAGTTCGCGATATCGTCGGACTTGAAAAACCGTTTGTCATCTCCGGCAATATCGGCCCGCGCGGCGATGGCTATGACGTTGGCGATCTGATGAGTGCGCAGGAAGCGGAAAAATTCCACGCATGGCAGGTCGGGGTTCTTTCTGAGACGTCAGCCGATCTGGTGACGGCGATGACGATGACCAATGCCGCAGAGGCTATCGGCTTTGTTAATGCGGCGGCGGGTGCGCAAATGCCGGCTGTGGTTTCTTTCACCGTGGAAACGGATGGCCGCTTGCCGTCCGGTCAACCGCTTGGCGAAGCGATCATGGAAACGGATTTCGAAGCCCGCAAGGCGCCGGCCTACTACATGATCAATTGTGCGCATCCGACGCATTTTGAAAGCGGGTTGCGTGAAGGCGGCCCGTGGATCGACCGCTTGCGTGGCATTCGCGCCAACGCGTCAAAATGTTCCCATGCGGAGCTTGATGAAGCCGAAACGCTTGACGCCGGAAATCCGGCTGAGCTTGGCGTGGAAAACGCGGCGCTAAAACGCTTATTGCCGTCGCTGACGGTTTTCGGCGGGTGCTGCGGTTCAGATGCGCGCCACATCGCCGAGATCGCCTCGGCATTGAGCGAGGAAAACGCGAAAGCGGCTTAAGCGATTTCTTCAAACTCGACGAGAAGGTCGCCGTCCTTCACCTGATCGCCGGGGTTGAATTTGTACGCTTTTAACACACCGTCAAAGGGCGCCTTGACGGCGTGTTCCATTTTCATCGCTTCCATGACCAGCAGCGGTTGGCCGGCTTCTATCGTCTCGCCAGGCGCCGCCGACAAAATCGTGATCACGCCGGGCATGGGCGCCGTCAGCGATCCTTCGCTTGAATGGTGGTCAGTAACGCCGCTTAGCGGGTTAGGAAGGCTTACGTCCCAATGCTCCGCGCCGATCCAGACGCGAAGCCCGTCGCCATGGGGTGCGACAGAGGCGTCGAAAGTCTCGCCGTCGATGGCTATACGCATTTCGTCATCCGCGAGCGCCGGCGGCGTTACGGAAAACCGCACCGGCGCCTCAATTTCTTCGCCCTCGCGCCGCGCCGCCGCAGAGGCGTTCGGCTCAATGGTTATTTCAACGCTTTCGCCCGACTTGCTGAGGACGCAGAGGGCAGGGGCGTCGTCGACGCCAATCCAGTAAACGGCGCGCGCGGGCCGGTTCAGTCTGAAGCCGGTCAGCGCAACCCATGGGTCGGCGCCGTCCATGCGGGAACTGAAATGCAGCGCAAACAGCGCCGCCGACCAGACCCTGGGGCCGGCCGCTTCTTTCCCGAAAAGGCTCGCTTCGTGGTCTTCGATAAACCGCGTCGAGACATCGCCGTTCTGAAAGGCGTCGTTCGCGGCAATGGCGTGCAGGAATTCCGCGTTCGTCTCCAGACCGGCGACGCGCGTTTCACCCAACGCCGCGCAGAGTTTCGCCAACGCCTCTTCGCGTGTTTCGCCATCCGTGATGATTTTGGCGATCATGGGATCGTAATAAGGCGTTATCTGTTGTCCTTCGACAACGCCCGCATCGATCCGCGCCATCCAGTCGGGCAGTTGCAGTGTTGTCAGCGCGCCAATGGAGGGGGCGAAGTCCTTAGCCGGATCTTCAGCATAAAGGCGCGCTTCAAATGCGTGGCCATGCTCGAAAATATCGTCCTGCGTGAGCGGCAAACCTTCGCCGGCGGCGATACGTAACTGCCATTCAACGAAGTCGAGACCGGTAATCAATTCTGACACCGGATGCTCGACCTGCAACCGCGTATTCATCTCCATGAAAAAGACGTTGTCGCCGCCATCATAGAGAAATTCCACCGTTCCCGCGCCGCGATAATCGACGGCTCGCCCGGCGTCGACGCCGGCTTGCAGCAGTTTTTTACGAACGGCGGCGGGCATGTTGGGCGCGGGCGCTTCTTCGATGACTTTCTGGTGGCGTCTTTGTACGGAGCAATCCCGCTCGAACATATGTACGACGTTCCCGGCGCCATCGCCAAAGATCTGAACCTCAACATGACGTGCGCGGGCGATATATTTCTCAATCAGGAAACGGTCGTCGCCAAAGGCGGACTTCGCCTCGCGCTGGGCGGACCGAAGCGCATCTTCAAGGTCGCCCTCGCGTTCAACCATGCGCATGCCCTTGCCGCCGCCGCCCGCCGTCGCCTTGAGGAGAACGGGATAGCCGATGCGCGCGGCTTCCTTTTTAAACGTGTCGACCGATTGATCTTCGCCCTGATATCCCGGCGTCGTCGGCACGCCGGCGGCTTCCATCAGATCCTTTGCCGCCGATTTCGATCCCATAGCGCGGATCGTTTTTGCCGTCGGGCCGATAAAGGCGACGCCGGCGCTGTCCAGCGCATCGGCGAAGGCGGCGTTTTCAGAGAGAAACCCATAACCTGGGTGGACCGCTTGCGCGCCGGTTTTCCGGCAGGCGTCAATGATGCGATCGGCGAGGAGATAGCTTTCCGCCGCCGGCGCGGGGCCGATATGAACCCCTTCATCGCAGGCGAGGACATGGGGCGCGCCCGCATCCGCATCGGAGTAGACGGCGACGGTCTTCACGCCCATCTCGCGCGCTGTAAGCGCTACGCGAACGGCAATCTCGCCGCGATTAGCAATAAGGATTTTCTTGAACATGATTGCTTAGCTTTCGTCGAATGCGGGGTGATCTTGGACGACGCAATGAACCTCGGCGATGACGCGCATTATCATCTCTACATCCTGAAGACGCCAAAGCGCGTCTCTTCAACGGGCGCATTAAGCGAGGCCGAGATACAAAGGCCCAAAACATCGCGGGTCTGCGCCGGGTCGATAATGCCGTCGTCCCACAACCGCGCAGACGAATAATAGGGTGAGCCCTGTTGTTCGTATCCGTCGCGGATTTTGTTTTTGAACTCTTCTTCTTCGTTGGAAGACCAGCTTTCGCCTTCTTTCAGGCCGTCGCGGCGGATCGTGGCGAGCACGCTCGCGGCCTGTTCTCCGCCCATGACGGAAATGCGCGCATTGGGCCACATGAACATGAAACGCGGGCCGTATGCCCGTCCGCACATGCCGTAATTGCCCGCGCCATAAGACCCGCCGACGACGACGGTGAATTTTGGAACGCTGGCGGTGGCGACCGCGGTGACCAGTTTGGCGCCGTCCTTGGCGATGCCGCCTTCTTCCGCCGCGCGGCCGACCATGAAGCCGGTGATGTTCTGCAGGAAGATCAACGGAGTTTTCCGCTGGCAGCAAAGTTCGATGAAATGCGCGCCTTTCTTGGCGCTTTCGGAAAAGAGAATGCCGTTATTGGCGATAATACCGACGGGATATCCATGAAGGCGGGCAAAGCCCGTCACCAGAGTCGAACCATAAAGCGGTTTGAACTCATCGAACTGCGAGGCGTCGACAATGCGCGCAATGATTTCGCGGGCGTCATAGGGCTTGCGCGGGTCCGCTTCGACAACGCCGTAAAGCTCGTTTGCATCGTAAGCCGGCGGGGTGGGGTCGGCCTTGCCGATCCGCCCCAGTTTTTCCCAGTTAAGCCGCGAGACGATTTTGCGCGCAAGGCCAAGCGCGTGATCGTCGTCTTCGGCGAGATGGTCCGCAACGCCTGAGATCCGCGTATGGGTGTCGCCGCCGCCAAGATCTTCCGCCGTCACGATTTCGCCGGTCGCGGCCTTCA
>CAMYNO010000238.1 GCA_947259815.1 uncultured Parvularculaceae bacterium | reverse complement strand
CGATTGCCTATTGCGAAACTATAAAGGATTATGTGAGTCGCGAGCTTTTATGCCGCATTCTGGAATCTGAAGAAGAGCATATTGATCATCTGGAAACGCAGTTGGGTTTGATCGAGAAGATTGGCGAAGAACGATACATGCAGTCGCAAATGAAAGAGGGCGACGACTAATTCGCCCGCGGTGTTCAATCTAGTCTTTGTGCTGATTGTTGTGTGCTTCTTTTGGCCAGCGGCGGTGAAACCAAAGCCACTGGCCGGGGCGTGCGCGGATATCCCGCTCCAGCGATTCATTGATTTTCACCGTAAGGGCTTCGACATCGGCGGGAAGATTTCCTGTCGGTGTGAAATCAATAGGGCGATGCGTCGTCACTTTAAAGTGCGCGCCTTTTAGGCGTTCCGTTGAAATCGGTATGACCGGCAAACCGAAACGAACTGCGATGCGCGCGGCTGCCGGCGCGGTCATGGCCATATGCCCCATAAAGGGAACACGAATACCACCGGCGTTTAATTTCTGATCGGCGAGGACTGCGATTGAACAATTATCTTTAAGCAGATCAACTAACGGTCTCGCGCCGGCCGCGCCTTTCGGTATTTGCCGCCGCGTCGTCACCTTCGCCCGTTTGTTGATGATGAATTCATCGACTAACGGATTGTTGAGTGAGCGGTATATGACGCCAAACTTTAACCCAAGTTGGTTTGCCGTAATGCCCGATATTTCCCAGTTTGCAAAATGTCCTGAAACGAAAACGGCTCTGCCAGGGTTTTCGAATACATACAGGATGTCATCAACACCCTCGGCTATTATGCGCGGATCTTCTCCGTCTACAGAGAATTTATCAAGATGGGCGTATTCAGCAGCAGTACGCCCCAAATTTCCCCATGTATCAGCAATGGTTTCACGGACTTTTGTGTCACTCCAGTCGGGAAAAGCAAGGCGTAAATTGTCTTCACCGCGTTTCGATATTGGTCGAATTAACGGGCCAAGAGCGCGCGTGAATGCGCCGCAGACACCGGATGCAATATCGACCGGCAGCAACCGAAATATCGTAAGAAAGAATACGACAAGTCCGAATTCAATGCGGTGCCCGAGTGTAACCGGGCGATTGCTGCGTCGTTCGGGCAGGGCAATCTTTGGGTCCAGATTATCAGTCAACGATGGGTTTCCCGCCAGGCTTCGATTGCGTTTACAACGGAGGTGCGTAATTTTTCTTCGTCAGAAATTCGCATAAGAACCGGCAATGTATCAACATCTGATCGTTGCTCGTGATCGATCCGAACCCAGTCTTTTTCGGTCGTTATTAATTTTGCGCCGAGTGCGTCTGCGCGCTTCTTGAGAACATCAATCTCTTTGCCGCTGTAGGGATAATGATCCGGGAATGTAGCGCGGCCGGCGATTTCATACCCGGTTCTTTCCAGTAATTGAAAAAAACGATGTGGATTTCCGATACCACAAAATGCAAATACCCTTTGACCTATATTGGTGGAAGATGGTTCGAGCCAGGCTGTAAAATCTATCGCAGGTGTTTTTTTTGCGCTGTCTCTCGCCTCAGTAATTTCGACGATAATATCCGCACGACGCTTTGCATCGTCGAACCGTTCCCGAAGCGGGCCGGCGGGCAGTATGTTCATTCCACTTTCCAGGTGGTCAGGCGCGACGAGGAGTATCGACAGGTCTTTATGTAACGTTGGATTCTGAAATCCGTCATCCATGATAATAACGTCTGCTTCTTTAGCGGCTTTTATTGCGCCAGCTTTCTTACTCCGGCTTATCCAGATGGGCGAATGTTGCGCAAGCAACAGCGGTTCATCGCCAACATCCTCTGAGCTATGCATATTACGATCAATAAGAACGGGGCCGTGCAGGCGGCCGCCGTGACCGCGAGACAAAAAACTCGGTTTATAGCCACATTGTTTTACAATTTGCGCAAGCATGATAGCGAATGGCGTTTTGCCAACGCCGCCGACCGTAATATTTCCTATACAGATGACAGGCGCAGGCGCATGTATTGGTCTGGCGAGGTTTCGCCGAAGTTTCGATGCACTTTCGTATATAGCCGAAAGTGGTGTCAGTGCGGTCACCGCAGCCTTGGCTGCAATGCTCTCACTGTTCCAAAACCATGGATCGCTGATCATTATACGATCTTACTCTTTGGCATCTGCGTGATTATTTGCTCAGTGATTTCAGCCAATGTTTGTGCGGCGCTTTGTTCCGCCGTTTTCATCGCTGCGTCGGCCATCGCCAGTCGCGTCTTGGCATCCTGAAATAATCGCCGGACGGCCATCGCAATTTCACGATCATTTCTAACCAGCGCTGCGCCGCCCGCCATCCGCATATCTTTATACGTATCAACAAAATTGAAAGTTTCCGGCCCGTGTAAAATCGATGCGCCGAGGCGCGCCGGTTCAAGCGGATTATGCCCGCCCTTAGGCGTGATGCTGCCGCCGACAAACGCAATATCGCTGAGCCGATAAAATAGCCCAAGCTCTCCCAGGGTGTCCGCAATATAGACGTCGGTATTGGAGCCTATTGCATCACCGTTAGAGCGTAGCGAAGAATTCATGCCTGCATGCTCTGCAAGGGCTGCGACTTCGCCGCCGCGTTCGGGGTGGCGTGGAGCGACGATTGTGAGGAGTTCCGGAAACTCGTCGACAAGTAGTTTGTGGGCAGAGAGAATGACCTCTTCCTCGCCGGGGTGCGTGCTTGACGCTAACCAGCATTTTCGATCGCCGATCTGTTCTTTAAGCAGGGCCAATTCTGAAGCGTTAGCCGCCAGCGGCGCCGCGGCGTTTTTCAGATTTCCAAACATGCCGACATCGCTTTTGGAAAGCACTTTTAGTCGCTCGGCATTTTGTCGGTCTTGCGCAAGAATTAGATCGAATGATGACAGCAAAAAGCGAATTGCATTTGGTTGGCTACTCCAGTCGCGAAAGGCGCCCGGCGACATTCGTCCATTGATCAGCGCCATAAACGGCACGCGATTTCGAGAAGACAAAATCAAGTTCGGCCAGAATTCCGATTCGACAAAGATTGCTGCATCCGGGCGCCAATGATCCAGGAATGATTGCACGTAGTTCGGGTGATCCAACGGAACGAACTGATGTAATGCCTTGTCCGGCAATCGTTCCGCCAATAATTTCGCAGAGGTGGTCGTGCCCGTCGTGACCAAAAAGTTCGCTTCTGGATATTCATTATTCAGGCTTTCGACCAACGGTAATACGGATAGAGATTCGCCGACGCTGGCGCCGTGAATCCATATTACTTTTCCCTCTGGTCGAGGCGTGGATGCAATGCCCCGCCGTTCGTCTATTCGCGTGGCGTTTTCTTTTCCCTTAAGAAGCCTGCGTTTCAACGCCATGTTCGCAAGAGGGCCCGCCGCGCGGCTCGCCGCCCGGTAAATTGCAAGTCCCATTGGTTCGCGCAATGTCGTCATAATACGTTTTCTTCACTCTGCGGTTCCTTGCGTCCGGCCAATGCATCGGCCTTTTCTGTCGCAATACGCAAGCGTGATTGTAGCTCTAATCTTATTTGTTCCATGGTTTCATCCGTTGCATCCTTTGGAACATTTATCGGGTCGGCGGCAACATAGAAATGCTGTGCAACTGGAGCCGCAAGGAAGAAGCTATCCCAACTCTTCAGGCGAATACCGCGAGACGAAGAAAGGCCGCCAGCGATGATTGTTGCGCCTGATCGTTGTGCAATCTTCAAGGCGCCATCCTTCATAGACTCTGCCGGGCCGCGTGGTCCGTCCGGTGTGATCGCAACGATATCGCCGCTTTCCAGCGCAGAAAGCATTTGCGTGACGGCGGATGCGCCATGTTTCGACTTCTGCGGCTTTCGCGGATTGGCCGCGGAGCCGCGAATGAATTCTACGCCGAAGCCGCGGACAGCGCGTGCAATAATTTCGCCATCCCTGTGAAAGGAGACCAGCATATGTACGTTGGCGTTGGTTTCGCGGCGGATAAAGGGCGCCAGCATCAAGCGCCCGTGCCAGAAAACCAGGACGACCCCGCGTCCACGCGCCAGCGCTTCGTCAAACGCATCCCGGCCGACAATCACATTCGACGTTGTGGCGCCTAGGAGGCGCATATAGAGACCTATTGCCGTTGCTGCGATGGCCGCCGCCGCCCGGCTTTTTAACAGTGCTTTTATCATTGCAGGATGGCGTTCATCAGTTTCGCTGATTGGTCAATAGCTTGCCACAAGGAGCGAGCGCCGCAAAGATGGGTATCGGCCTGGACGAGAGTGAAGTGACGCAGAATAACGACCATAGTGAAAATACAATTGGCGCCCGTGTTCTGGCGCTGAGGCTTTGGCGCGACTACCTTTCATCATACTGGTCAAAGCTGGCGCTGGCTTTGCTGGCGATGGCTGTATACGCGCTTTCGGCGAGTGCGATACCCGCTGGCGTGGAATGGATCAACGCCGGTTTCGCAGGCGATACGTCGCGTAACTCTCCGAGCCTTGATGAAGTGCTCTTGTTCGGGCCTTTGCTCATCATAGGTCTGGGCGCCGCCAACGCCGTGGCGCAATATATGCAGACGAGGTTGTCGGCGACGGCGGCCCTGTCAACGCTCCGCGATCTGCAGAACGATATGTTTGAAAGCATGACCGCCCTCGATTTTGGCCAGCTGCAAAAAGAAAATTCCGGCCAGCTGATATCACGGTTCACCAATGACGCGACCGTATTGCGTGAAACATTGCAGCGGTGCTCCAATGCGATACGCGACCTTCTGACTTTTGCGGGCCTGTGCGCCATGATGATTTATTATGACTGGATATTGTTCATTGTCATATTGTTGGTATACCCCTTAATAGGCCTGCCGGTTGCGAAAATCGGAAAATTATTGCGCAAGACATCCGCCGGCGCACAGCGACAGGCCGGCGAAATTACCAGCCTTGTTGCGCAAAGCGTTGCGGGCGCGCGGGTCATCAAATCATACCAGATCGAACCGCTTGAACGCGCCCGTGCTGCGGATGCATTTGATACGCGGTTACGCCTGTTGAAAAAGATGGCGTATGCGCGCGGTGCAAATGAACCGTTCATATTCTTCGCAGGCTCCATTGCGTTGGCCATTGTCGTCGCCATCGTCGCCATGCGCATTTCCGCTGGTGCGTTATCGACGTCCGAATTTGTCGGTTTCATCATCGCCTTGCTGCTGCTCTCGCAACCGGCGCGTGGCCTTGGAACGCTAAACGCCGTGGCGCAGGAAGGCTTTGCCGCTTTCGAGCGCATGCTTGGTCTTATCGATTTGCGCCCGGAGATCGTTAACAAGCCGAACGCTAT
>CAMYNO010000237.1 GCA_947259815.1 uncultured Parvularculaceae bacterium | reverse complement strand
GTCTCGATCGGCGGGCTCGCGATCTTTCATGACGCCTATTTTTACTGGACACACCGGCTGACCCATCACCCGAAGCTGTTCCGTCATGTACACGCCGTGCATCACCGCTCCGTCAATCCAACGCCGTTCACCGCCTATTCCTTTAACATCGCGGAGGCGGCGGTGAATTTCATGGTCATACCGCTTTATTGCCTCATCGTGCCGACCCATGGCCTCGCGACCATGCTCTATATGTGGATCATGATTACCCGGAACGCCGTCGGGCATTCAGGCTATGAACTGATGCCCAAGGGCTGGAACCGCAATCCGCTCCTCAAACAGTTCACGACGATCACCCATCACGACATGCATCATGAGCGCATGAACGGGAACTACGCCTTGTATTTCACCTGGTGGGACCGCTGGATGGGCACCGAACACGCTGACTATAATGAACGGTTTGAGCGCATTACCGATGGGGCGCAAAAAACCGCGCCCGGACCGGAAGCCGAAAAGGCCCTCGCCTAAAAGTCCACCGCGCGCCCGCCGCGCTCCCAATCGCCAAAGCGGGTTGGCTCCTCGCCCCTGGGACCGCCAAGTTCCTTAGGGCCGGCCTTCTTTGACGCATCCTTGCGCCGCGCCGCCGCCTCTTCCAGTGCGCGGCGCGCAGCCGCGCTCAAGGGTTTGTCCGGGGCGGCGCTAGCGGGACGCGAATCTGTTTTGTCGTTCATATTGAAGGCGCTCCTTGCCGATCTCATATAGGCGCCATGAGACGAAGGCAAAAGGACCGAAAATGCTAAATACCGTTCGCACATCCATGCTGCTGGCGGCCTTGACGGCGCTGTTCATGGGCGTTGGCTATCTCCTTGGCGGCGGCGCCGGCATGGTGATCGCCCTGCTCTTTGCTGCGGGCGCCAACCTCTTTGCCTATTGGAATTCAGACAAAATGGTCCTGCGCATGTACCGCGCGCAGGAAGTTGACGAGACCCACGCATCGGGCGTTATCCGGCGTTATGCGAAAATGGTGCAGTCGCTGGCCCACAATGCGAATATGCCGGTCCCGAAAGTCTATATTATCGAAAACGATCAGCCGAACGCCTTTGCAACCGGGCGCAATCCGGAAAACGCGGCGGTCGCGGCGACGACGGGGTTGCTTCGCATGCTGAACGAGCAGGAAGTCGCGGGCGTCATGGCCCATGAGCTGGCGCATGTGAAAAATCGCGACACGCTGACCATGACGATTACCGCGACGATTGCCGGCGCGATTACGATGCTGGCCAATTTCGCCTTGTTTTTCGGCGGCAACCGCAATGGCGGCGGCATCATCGGCGCACTGGCGATTATGATTCTCGCGCCCATGGCCGCAGCGCTCGTGCAGATGGCAATCAGCCGCGGACGCGAATATGAAGCCGACAAGCTGGGTGCAGAGATTTGCGGCCGTCCCGAATGGCTTGCCTCCGCGCTTGCAAAAATTTCCAACGGCGCGGCGCAAATCCCGAACGAGACAGCCGAGCGGCATCCGGAAACCGGCCAGCTCATGATTATCAACCCGCTTTCAGGACGCGGCGCGGATAATCTCTTTTCCACCCACCCGGCGACCCAGAACCGGATTGATCGCCTGATGCAACTATCCGGCGGCGCCGGTCCGGACACGGACAATCGACGCCGCGGCCCCTGGGGCTAAGCGCCTTTACGTCGCCGCTTCACTGGCGACAGACCTGATTCCACTTTTCCCGCCGGGCGCGCTATCGTGCCGCGATGTGCTTTTCACCGGAAGCAAGCTTCACCCTCGCCGCCGCCCTCGCAGGAATTGGCGCGGCGAGCCTCGCGCAAAAACCGGCGCGGTGCCGGCTCGCCTTTACCGCAATGCCGTTCTTCTTCGCCGCTCAGCAGGCGATTGAAGGATTTGTCTGGCTGTCGATCGGCGAAGGCGGGGCGCCGCCCCAATTTCTCGTCGTCGCCTATTTATTCTTCGCGCATATATTCTGGCCGACTTATACGCCGCTTTCCGTCCTGCTGATGGAAACAGAACAGCGCAGGCGCTGGGCGCTGTTTATCCTCCTTGCGGTCGGCATTACCGTCTCGGCGGTGCTCGGCGCGGTCCTGATTAAGTCCGATTACTCAGTACGGATAGTAGGGCACAGCCTCAGCTATGCGACGGAACACAAATTCGAAACGCAGTTGATCGGTCTGTATATGGTCGCGATAGCGGCGCCGCTTTTCATCTCACGCTATCGGTATGTCATGGCGCTTGGCGCGGCGGTGCTGGCGGGTTCTTTTATCTCCGCCCTCGTCTTCAACTACGCCTCGGCGTCAGTCTGGTGCTTTTTCGCAGCGATCGCGAGCGTGTTTGTTTTCCTGCATGTTCGCCGGCGCAAACGCCTGGAAAATTAGAGCGTATTCCAGCGAAAAAGAATGCGCCGCCTCTTGGGAGCAGGGGTGCATGGAGAGGCGGCGCATCTGACCCGAATATTCGGTTACTGATCATGTTAATTTAGACAGATTCGTGACAAATAAACGCCCGGCGAATCATTAGTTTTCCACTATCTGTTGCGCGACCCGTTGGCGCCGAGGTCGAACAAATCCGGCGCCAGCGCGCCTTCGATCTTCAGCAAACGTCGTTTCGCATCCACACCGCCAGCAGCAGAGAAGCCGGTCATGGCGCCGCCGGCGCCGACTACGCGGTGACAAGGCACAATCAGCGGAAAAGGATTGCGCCCCAGCGCCTGACCGACGCGGCGCGAAAAGGCGACATCGCCCAGCGCCTTTGCGAGTTCGCCATAGGTTTTGAGCTTACCGGCGGGAATGGCGCGGGTCAGCCGCCACACTTCCCGGTCGAACGCCGGATAGCTTTCCTCGTCGAGCCCAACGCCGGTAAAATCGGACGGCGCGCCTTTAAAGAGACCGGCGATCTCATCGCAGATTTTACCGATCGCGGGCGGCGGCGTTTTTTCCACGGCGCCCGGCGCATGCTTTTTCAGGCGCGCGGCCGCCGCAGATTCTGCGCCTTCCGGGAAACTGACGGCGACGATCAACTCGCCGCGCCAGGCCAGGCCGGCAACGCCGAACGCAGTATTGAAGAGATGCACTCCAGCTTCGTCCATGGTCAAAGCTTACCACAATCGCGCCGGGTGCGCCGCCCGGTTCATGTCAATCTTCAATAAACCTTAACCGCACTGGCGCGATTGTCCGCCCATGGCGAACATGACAGCCAACAATGTTTCGACAAGCCGCCTCGGCGCGATAAAAGCGCCGGGCGCGGGCCTGCTCGCCATAATCGGCGCATCACTCGCGCTGATCGGGGCGCTGCTCTATCCACCGGCAGCGTTTTCCATCGACGAAGCGATCTATATCGACATGGCGCACGCCATGGCCACCCGCGGCGCATTCGACGTAACACCGCAGAACCTGCCGGACGGCGCGCCGCTGATGGCGAAATCCGACCACCTCGTTCACATCATCGGCCACCACGCCATTCCGCAATATCCGGGGCTTTACGGCGTGATCGCCGCGCCTTTTTACATCGTGCTCGGCCTGCACGGGCTGGTATTGCTGAACGCCCTCTGCGCAGTGTTCTCCCTCTGGCTGACATTCAAAATTACGCGCTCGCTCACCGATGATCCGTGGACGGCTCATGCAGCGGTCCTTATGCTCGGCGCCGCGTCAATCTTCGGCGGCTATGTGTTCGCCATCTGGCCGCATATGACCGCGCTCGCCTTTGTCCTTGGCGGCGCATTTTTTACATTGCGGGCGGGAAGCGAGATGGGCTCCCGAGCGCTGGCATACGCCGTTGGCGCCGGGCTGGTCTTCAGCCTCGGCGTCGGCTTACGCATCGATATAATTCTTGCCGGCGCCGCCGCATTTTTCTGGCTGCGCCTGTTTGCAATACCGTCGGACCGGATCGTCACACTCGCACTCGGCGCAGGGCTGATCCCCGGCCTGCTGCTTGTCGCATGGATCAATCAGATAAAATTCGGCGTCTTTAATCCGTTCACCTATGGCGCGGAAAAGGGCGCCATTTCAATCGGCAATTATACAAAGCCGCTCATCGTCGCCGGGGCGCTCGCCCTGTTCGCTTTCCTCATCGACGTTTCTGCCGGGCCAACCACCCGCGCGCTGAAGGCGCTGCGTCAAACGCCGGTATCAGCGCGCATTGGCGCCGCGCTTCTCGCGCTGGGCGCGATCTGGCTGGTGTTTCCGCACCTGCACAAGGGCGCGTGGCTGATGTTGGTGGACATTCAATCCTATAATGGCCCGGCGCGGCCCGGTCTTGAAAAAGACGCCTATGGGTACTGGGACTTTTGGGGCATTCCTAAAAAAGCGCTCCTGCAATCCATGCCATGGGCCGTTCTCTCAGTTACGCCCGCCATTACCCTGTTCCGTAAGCGGAATAACGCGCAGGCAGCCTTCGCCATGGCGTTCGCGGCCCCCTTCATTCTCTTTTTCGCCATGCGCGGCTGGCATGGGGGAATGGGTTACAATATGCGCTATTATCTGGCCGCGACGCCGTTCATCGCCATGCTCGCCGCCATGGGGCTTGCGCCTTTAAAACCCCTGTTCGCACAATACAAAACCCTCATACTGCGCAGTACGGCGGCGGGTATTGCCCTCGCAATGGGCGCATACGCCTTGTCACCGCTCTATGGCGCCTTCGCCGTTCCTTTACGGCTTTACCCGCAACTTCTCCTCGCCGCCAGCTTAGGCGGCGCCATCATATTCGCGGAGGTTCGTCCGAATACGATGCGCATAAAGACCATTATTATCGGCCTTGCCGGCGTCGCGTTCGCCAATGCGGCCATGATTTCGGTTTTCGATGTCAATGGCTATCTTGCCGACCGCGCCCGCTATGTCTCTTATGATCGCGCCTATACGGAAATGACGAAAAGCGACAGCGTGATCTTTACGCAGTTTGACGAACTGCTTGTCGGCGCGACGCGAAAGGGCGCCGCCATCATCCGCGTCACGGACAACAACACAAGCGAAATAGAAAAAACAATTACCGCTTATGCAAACGCCGACCGATGCGTATACGCCCACACGGCGCCGGCGGCGCACGCGATTGGCGAAGGCTTGTTTGAAAAAATGCCGATGCCCACAGACGCGCCAGCGCCGGGGCTCGCGCTATACGTCTACCGGGAAAGCCCGGCGCGCTGCCGCTGATCCATCGCCTCGCCGGAGAATTCTTTTTCAAGCGCCGCCTGCATTTCTGCGGCTCCTCGCGCCACTGTATTGTTACGCTCCCCTGCGCCATATTCTATACGGCGAACTTTTTCGAGCGTGATCTCCAGCAACTGACGGTTATAAGCAATCAAATCGGCAATCAGCGCGAACATGGAACAGATTACGCCAGCCAGCACCAGCACGCCGCCAATGAGAAGCGATTGAATTTTCCCGTCGCCATCTCCCATCAGGTAATAAGCGATAAAACGCACGATCGGAATTGCGCCGAACAATATCAACACACCGCCCGTCGCCATGAAAATCTTCAAAGGCTGATACATCGCATAGGCGCGCATCATCGTGCGCCCGGTGCGCACGATAAAATGCGGGATCGAGCGAAAGAGGCGAGACGGGCGCGTCGCGCCATTCGTTCGTATAGGGACTGACGCAATCGTCAGGCCCTTGCGCCCGGCCTGAATCAGCGTCTCTGTCGTATAGGAAAATGTCGACCGCACGGTCACGCCCATAGCCGCCTCGCGCGAAAAGGCGCGAAAGCCGCTGACCGCATCGGCAATCTCCACATCGGCGAGGCGACTGACCAGCCGGCTGCCATGCTTTTGCAGGAATTTTTTCAAGGGCGAAAAATGCGCGATTGTCTGGGTCTGTCGATCCCCGACGGCGATATCCGCATCGCCTGTGACAACCGGCGCAACCAGAAGCGCGATATCGGCGCCGCAATATTGATTGTCGCCATCGGTATTGACGATAATGTCCGCGCCGAGCCGTAGCGCTTCCTCCAGACCGCGCTGGAAAGTCTGGGCCAGCCCCTTGTTTGCGCCATTGGAGAGAATGTGGTCGGCGCCGGCGGCGCGCGCGGCCGCTATCGTTTCGTCTGTCGACCCATCATCGATGACCAGCACTTCAACACGATCAATACCCGCAATCTCACGCGGAATATCGCCAATGGTCTCGGCAATGGTTAGCGCTTCGTTAAAACAGGGGATCTGTACAATCAGTTTGGTCATAAGAGCGCCATTCGCGCCGGACGCGGCGCATGTCAGCCCATATCAATAGCTAATAAGGCAAAATCTCCGTTAACGCCGAGGGGCGCGCCTGCGGATTTTCGCCATCCGCAACGCGCTTTCAATACGGCAAATTCATGCAATTTTTACCAAAGCCGTCGCTTATGGAAAGCACAGACTCAAAAACTTGACGGACCGCCTACATGACCATTTCCCATGCGCAGCGCAATCGGTCATTAAGAATTTTCGACAGCGAGCTTGTCCAGAATATTCGCCGCGCGGTTCTATTCAACTTTCGCAGGATTTTGCGCCCCGCAGTTGTTAACATCAACGAAATACTGATTAACGTTGACTACGAAAATTGGTCGCTATTGATGGTCCGCCAGGTACTCCGCGGCGACTATGAGAAGCGTGAAAGCACTGTCTTGCGAGCGATATTGTCGCCGCATGACCGCGTTCTTGAAATTGGCGGCGGCGTCGGATTGGTCGCACTAACCGCGGCCAAATCTGTTCCAGACTCACAAATCTTCGTTTATGAGGCTAACGAAGCGCTCATCGGACAAATGAGGAAAAATTTCGCGCTCAACAAAACGTGCATAGAGATCAATTACGCAGCCGTAGTTCCAATGTCGAGCGACGAAATAACCGTAAAATTCAATATTGCAAAAGATTTTTGGGCAAGCTCTTTATTACCACTTGATAGACACACTGAACAGGTGAACGTACCCGCAACTCGGATAAGTGACGCAATCAGCCGACACAACCCTACAGCAATCATTATGGACGTAGAGGGTGCAGAATGCGAGATATTAGATGGTTGCAATCTAGATGGAGTTGAAAAATTACTGATTGAATTTCATCAACGCAATACCGGTCGCGAGCACGCAAACGCCCTTATCCAATATCTGTTAG
>CAMYNO010000236.1 GCA_947259815.1 uncultured Parvularculaceae bacterium | reverse complement strand
CGGACTCCGGCCAGGGCGTGATGTCCATGCAGGCGGCGTTGATCGCGGAAGAGCTTGATATTGAATTCGGCGAGTTCAAGGTTGAATTCGGACCGCCAAGCCCGGCTTACTACAACACAGCGATCGCAGATGAGGCGGTCCCGTTCCTTTCCACGGATCGCGGGCTTTCAGCGCAGATGATGCGCGGCGTCAAGGGCGCAGCGTTCAAAATGCTCGGCGCGCAAATCACCGGCGGGTCGAGTTCCGTTCCCGATTCCTTCGTCAAATTGCGCCTTGCCGGCGCCGTGGCGCGCGAAACATTGAAAAAAGCCGCGTCGAGGGAAACCGGCATCCATGTGAGGGAATTAACAACGGCCAATGGCGCGGTGATCCTGCCCGACGGCACGTCGCTGCCTTATACCGCCCTCGCCGAGCGGGCCGCAAAAATCAAGCCGGTGACAAATATAGAGCTGCGCCCGCCAAGCGAATGGCGCCTCATCGGAAAATCCATGCAGCGGCTGGATATCGTGGCGAAATCAACCGGGCGCATGACATACGGCATCGACCTTGAAGTTGACGGCATGGTGCACGCAGCAATCAGGCGCAACCCGCACCGGGACGGCGCCATCAACGGCTATGACGCGGGTGTCGCGGAAACCATGCGCGGCGTTAAAAGTATTGTTCCCGTCGACGGCGGCGTCGCGGTCATCGCCGATAATAGCTGGCGCGCGTTCAAGGCGCTCGACGCCATCGAATTCGACTGGGGGCCATCGCCCTACCCGGCCGGGATGGAAGAACACTGGAAAAAGCTATCTAATTCGTTTACTGATGAGTATCTTGACAAAACATGGCGCGACGATGGCGATATCGACAAGGCTTTAGACGATAACGAAATTGTCGAGGCGGAATATCGCGCGCCCTATCTCGCCCATGCCCCGCTTGAGCCGATTTCAGCGATAGTCAAAGTCACTGACGATGGCGCCGAAGTCTGGACCGGTACGCAAATACCCCGTTTCAACCAGACCAATGTCGCCGCCATCCTTGGCTGCGACCCGGAGGATGTCATCATCCACAATCAGATGATCGGCGGCAGCTTCGGTCACCGGCTGGAAGACGAGCAGGTCAAACAGGCGACGCAAATCGCCATGACCATGAAAGGCACGCCCGTCAAACTGACCTACAGCCGGGAGGAAGATTTCGCCCACGACTTTCCGCGCCAGATCGCCATGTCGCGCATGCGCGGCGCGGTCAAGGACGGCAAGGTCGAAGCGCTTGACCTTGGGATCGCCATGCCGTCCGTCACAACGTCACAGCTTTCGCGGCAGGCGATCTCGCCGCCGCCGGGACCGGAAGATCAGGCGGCCGCCGGGGCATGGAACCTTCCCTATGCGGTCCCGAATTTTCGCATGAACGCTTTTGTCGTTGACGGTCTTGCGCCGATCAGTTCCTGGCGGTCCGTCGGCGCATCGACCAACGGATTTTTCGCCGACAGCGCTCTGGATGAATTGATCCACGCCGCCGGCGCCGATCCGCTCGAAGAACGCCTGCGCCTCGCCAATCATCCCGTCGCGCGCAAAGTCCTTGAAGCTGTCGGCGAGATGTCGAACTGGGGCGCGCCGCTGGGACCGAACCGGGGTCGCGGCGTCGCCTTCGTCACCTCCTTCGGCGTGCCTGTCGCCGAAGTCATAGAGGTGACAGCAAGCGAGACCGGCATAAAGATCGACAAGGTCTATGTCGCCGCAGATGTCGGTCGCGTTGTCGATCCGGATAATTTCGACAACCTTGTCAAAGGCGGCGTCGTCTGGGGGCTCGGCCACGCGATAAATTGCGAGATCACCTATGCCGACGGCATGGCGGAACAATCCAACTATCATCAATTCGAGGGCATGCGGCTTTATCAGTGTCCGGATATTATCGTTCGCGGACTTGAAAACGCCGAACGAATTCGGGGAATTGGCGAACCGCCTGTGCCCCCCGCGGCGCCAGCGCTCGCTAATGCGATATTTGCAGCAACCGGAAAACGGCTGCGTGAAATGCCGTTCAATAAACATATCGATTTCGTGTGAGGAGCGGCGCTATGAAAATACGGATTGCAGCCCTGTCCACCGGCGCCGCCGCCATCGTCGCCACCGCCCTTTACGCGCAAGCGCCTGAGGAAGCGCCGGCAGTCGCTACCGCTTCGACAGCCGCCGCGAGCTGGGCGAAAGTCTACGAGGTCTTTTCTCATCCACGATGCGCGAACTGTCATGTGCCGGAGGATGGCCGCCCGCGCTGGTCCGGCGCCAGTTACGGGCTCGCGGAAGGCGAATGGACCTATCACGCCATGAACATTCATGGCGGACAGAGCCGCATCGGTCTTGAATCCATTCCCTGCTCGACCTGCCACACGGCGGAAAACTCCGAAACGCCTCACGGTCCGCCCGGAAACCCGGTCTGGATGCTCCCCCCTGTCGAAATGACGTGGTGGGGGAAAACATCGCAGGAGATCTGTGAACAGATCAAAGACCCTGCGCGCAATGGCGGGCGGTCGCTTGAAGACGTCGCCGATCACGTCGCCCATGACGAACTGGTGCACTGGGGATGGGAACCTGGCCCCGGCCGGGAACCGGCGCCCTATTCAGCCGCAGAGATTTCGGCCGCGCTGGTCGACTGGGCTGGCGCCGGAGCGCCCTGTCCGAACGACGCGGAATAACAACGCCGCCGGGCTGGGGATTCCCGACGGCGTTTCTTTTCGAGATTATTTCTATCTTAGTCGAGGCGCTTGAAGCGTCGAACGTCTGTGTTGAGAGCAATCGGCCCATTTGCGCCAAGCAGGACCGCCCGTCGATGCGGGCCTGTCCGTCGACCGGGCGCAAGTCGAACATTCATGGCGACATCCATCGCCCAGCCTGACCATTCCTCGCCGTTAATAACGGCGCGGGCGCGATAAAGCTCACCGCCCGCATGAATTCGCGCCCGGGTCTGGTCAACAAGCCGCGAAAGCACGTAAGACTCAATCTCGTCCGCACCGGCTACTATCGACGCAGCGTTTGCAGCACCGGCAGAAAAAGTCGCGCAGAGCGCGGCGAAAGCAATTGCAAATTTTCTCATAATATTCTCCATGTTAAAAACCTCGATCAGGCCAGCAACGAAACTCCGAGCAGTGCCTGCAGGGCACAAGTCGCAACGGTTATCATCACCAGGCCACCGGCGATGATTTCGACAGTACATTCCATGTCTCTCTCCTTTTCTTTGTCGCGTTATCCGCTTTTTATGGTTGAGTGCGGCGGCTCTCACCGTCACCTGTTAACGAGATAAGCATCGCCGTCGCCGCGAGCCGCTTGCGAATGGCGCGCTTCAATGCTGCAATTGGCGTCAATGCGATCCCTATCGAAAGGCAGGGGTGCAAACAGGCGGAATGGCGGGTGCAAAGGCGAAATGACGGGCGACAATCACGGCCAAATGATCGACCAGGATCATCTTCGCGAGATGATCGAAGTGATCTCCGGGGAGCTGGAATTGCGCCCCCTGCTCACAACGATTGTCCAGAAAGCGTGCGAGCTTTTGCGCGCCGACCGTGGCTCAATTGGCCTCGTCGCGCCGGACAATGAATTCGTTCGGATCGAGGCCGTTTACGAAATGCCGGCTGAAGAACTCGGCTCCCTCTCACGCCCCGGCGAAGGCCTTGCCGGCACAGTTTTGAAAACAGGACAGCCCGTCTTGCTCGGACGCTATGGCGACGCACCGGACCGTCCACTGGGCGGTATGGATGAGGACAATGTTATCGGCATGCCCATCATGTGGCGGGGAGAGTTGATCGGCACTTTTGGCATAGGCGCCGCGCCGCCCAAACGGTTTGGCGATAATGACATGGCGGCGTTGGAGGTGTTCGCCCGTCACGCAGCCATCGCAATCCACAACGCCCGCTCTTATGAGCAGGACAAAAAATATGCAGCGCTTAAGGAACGTCAACGGCTGGCGCGCGACCTGCATGATAATGTCAGCCAACTGATCTTTTCCATCTCCATGGTGGCGCAATCGATCGGCGCCGCGTTTGCCAAGTCGCGCGACGAAGGCGATGCGCGCATATCGCGCCTGATCGAGATCACCGGTCTTGCACAAACGGAAATGAAGGCGTTGTTGGCGGAACTGCGCGCGCCCGGCGAAGATGACGGCTCCATGGCGGCGCTCGCCAGACAGGCTGGTTTGGCCGCGGCCTTGCGCCGACATTGCGAGCTGACCGCGGCTGACGGAGCCGTCTGCAGGGTTGACGTTCCCGACGAAGACGGCCTGACGGAGCATCAACGCGAGACGTTGCTGCGCATCGGACAGGAAGCCATGGCCAATGCGTTTCGTCATGGCGACGCTACGAATGTTATAT
>CAMYNO010000235.1 GCA_947259815.1 uncultured Parvularculaceae bacterium | reverse complement strand
ATGCGGATTCAGGTCCGGTGTTTCAGCCATTTGCTCAGGACCGCATGATCCGGACCTTCCTGACCGGCATGGACCAGCATTTGCGGATGTTCGTTTTTTCTGAATCCCTGAAGCTTTCCATGGGTCTTGTCACCGATGTGGTGAGCCGGACGCCGAACCTCTCCGATGCGCAGCGCGACAAGATCTTTAAAGATTACAGCCAGAATAACCTGCAACATGCGTTGCATGAGTTTTTCAAATCCATCGATAATTATCAGTATGCGGTCCACACCCGTCCGATTCTGCGGGCGGTGAATTCCCTGCCGAAAAAAGAGTTGGGTGAGACAGCGGCCTCGCTGATCAAGCTGAACTCCTTCCAGCAAAAAGTGATGAACTCGATCGAAACCGTGGGCGGCCCGATCGACGTCGCCGTGATTACGCGCAATGGCGGGCTCGAATGGACTCGCGAAAAGCCGGAGCTTTAGGTCATGACGGAACGTTTAAAGGAAATCTGGTCCGCTTTCGCCGCGCAAACCGAGCGCAGGCTCACCGGCAAGGGGATCGACAATATTATTGTCCCCCATCGCGCCGACTATGACGCCCTTGATCGCCAATTGCTGCCGGAAGGGTATGAGAGCCCGGCCGAGCGCGCTTTTGCTGCGCTGCGTGCAGACCTTAAAGGCAAAGAAAAGAAATTTGGCGGCAGGAAAAAGCGCGACAGTGAGCCGCTCGCCGCCGCCCGCGATGAATACGCCCCGGACGAAAAAGCCTGGGGCAAGGACGATCTGAATGTGGGCTTATTGTCGACGGCCATGCGGGTTGAGCGCTCGGAACTCGACTATCAGCAATTCCTGACTTCGGCAGAAGGACGCAAGGCGCTAAAACGCACGCGTAAGAAACGCTTCGGCATTTTTTAAAGGGCTGTGTGCGGCCGGGGCGGAATTATTCGCCGTCGATTGCGCCTTCGACAGCCTCAACGACATCGTTCGCAGCGTCGGCGCCCGTTTCGGCCGCCTCTTCCAGCAAACCGTGAGCGTCCTCGGATACCTCTTCAGCCTCGACGACGGCTGGAGCCGGGAAAGGAACCGGATTGTCCGAGAGGGTGCTGAGATAGGCGAGAATCTGAACGCGGCGATCATCCTGCGGGAAGCGCTGAACCATCGCGGTGCCCGGAATATATTCCTGCGAATTCTTCAGATAAGCGTCGAGGCGTTCATAGGTCCACTGACCGCCAGCCGCTTCCAATGCGCTCGTATAGCCAAAGCCCGAAACACCCGCCACGTCGCGTCCGACGATGTTCCACAGATTTGGCCCGGTGCCGTTAGGCCCGCCCTGTGCAAAGCTGTGGCATGAGGCGCAGATCGCCGAGCGGCGCTTGCCGGCTGCCGGGTCCGCCGCCGCGAGGCTCGCGCCCAGATCGAATGCCGGCTTTTCGTCCTCGCCGCCATGGGCCGATGTTTCCAGTTCCACACAGCAATAGGCGAGGTGCAGTTCCTCGTGGTCGCCGCCATGATGGCCGCCGCCGAACAAGGCGCTGGCGAGTTGCGGCAAGCCGAACACCAAAAGCAGGGCTGCAATAGCTGCAGCGGCAATTTTGTTGAAAAAAAGCGGGTCGCCTTGTTCGCCGCCCGGTTTCTGGTCTGCCATGGCTCTAGCCTCTAGATCTGGACATGCTTGGCCGGGTGGAAGTCCCGACGGGTAGGGATTTTGCCGGTATCTAGCGGGCGTGGGCCGGAAGGGCAATCAGGCGGGAAGTCGCGCAAGCGCGGCCTTTTCGCGCGGCGCCCCCAAGGCTGGAATTGTTTTTGCACGGTGAATTCGGCATAAGCCGCTGCCTTTAACAGGATAAGAACGCTGCCAATGACGGATGATCCAAACAACAGCAAAGCGCGAATTGCCTTTCAGGGAGAGCCGGGGGCGTTTTCTGAAGTGGCTTGCCGACGGTTTGCGCCGGGTTATGAGCCACTTGCCTGCGCGACATTTGAGGACGCCTTTGAGGCGGTGACATCCGGCGCGGCGGTGCGGGCCATGCTGCCGATTGAAAATTCCCTCGCCGGCCGGGTCGCGGACATCCACCATCTGTTGCCACAGGCGGGCCTTCACATCGTTGCGGAATTTTTCCTGCCCATTGAGCATCATTTGATGGTCCGGCCGGGCGTGGCGCTGGAAGATGTAAAGATCGTGCGCAGTCACGCCATGGCGTTAGGGCAGGTGCGCGGATTTTTGCGCAGCCAGGGTCTGAAAGCCGAGATGGCCGGCGACACTGCCGGTGCGGCCAAGCGCCTTGCCGAAGCAGGCGGCGATGATGAAGGGGTCATCGCCTCCGAGATCGCCGCTGAAATCTATGGGCTGACGATCCTTAAGCGCAATATTGAGGACGCCGGCCATAACACGACGCGCTTTCTTGAGATGGCGGCGGAGCCAGACGATGCGGATGCGGATAGCGGGCCGGTCGTCACCAGTTTTGTCTTTCAGGTACGCAATATCCCGGCGGCGCTCTATAAAGCCCTTGGCGGCTTTGCCACCAACGGGGTCAATATGACGAAGCTGGAGAGCTATCAGCTCGACGGCGCCTTTACCGCAACAATGTTCTATGCCGATGTTGAAGGACATCCCTCGCACACATCGGTAAGGCTTGCCCTTGAAGAGCTGGGCTTTTTCTCAACCTCCCTGAAGATTCTCGGCGTCTATCCGGCTGCGCCGAACCGGCGTTGATCCGCACAGAGATTGCTGACGGCATTGCTGTCATCCGTATGGATGACGGCAAGGTGAACGCTTTTAGTTTCGCTCTCATGGATGCGTTTTTATCGGCTTTTGAAACGGCGGTGCGCGACGCGAACGCGATCATTGTGGCCGGACGGGACGGGGTTTTCTCCGCCGGGCTCGATTTGAAATTATTGCGCGCCGGCGCGCCTGCGGACGCTAAAAAACTTCTCACCCGCACGAACGCCTTCATGCGCGCGCTGCTTGCGGCGGAGATTCCGGTCGTGGCCGCGTCCACGGGGCACGCGATGGCGTTGGGCGCGCTGATGTTGACGGCGTTTGATTATCGTATCGGCGCGCGCGGGGCGTTTCGCGTTGGCGTAAATGCAACGGCGAATGGCGTTACCCTGCCCGCCGGGTTATTCGCCGCCGCGCAAGCGCGCCTGCACCCGAACTACCTGAAGCGGTCCATTCTCTGTGCGGAGATATTCGATCCGGCAGGCGCCTGTGACGCCGGATATTATGACGAGCTGGCGGCGCCCGGCGATGTCATAGATTGCGCAGTAACCAAAGCGCGGTCGCTGGCGGCGTTGCCCGCTCAAACTTTTGCGGCGCATAAGGCGGCGTTCAACGCCCCGATCATACTTGAAATCGACGCATTATGATTGGCTGACCCAACGCTCCAGCAATTGCCGGGCAATGGTGAAGTTTGGCGGCAGTCGGAAGTCGCGTTCCTCGCCGGCGATGGCGGCGCGAATATCGGCCTTGTCGATCCAGCGCGCTTCGACAATTTCGTCTTTATCAAGAGTAAGGTCGCGGGATGTCGTTTCCGCGAGAAACCCCATCATCATTGATGAGGGAAACGGCCATGGCTGCGAGAATTGATAACGTATGTTTGTCAGCGTAACGCCGGCCTCTTCAAACAATTCGCGTTTCGCGGCTTCTTCCGGGGTTTCGGCCGCCTCGATAAAACCGGCAAGGGCCGACAGGAAGCCCGGCGGAAAATGCGGGCCGCGACCAAGCAGGCATGCGCCCTCATGGATGGCGACGACAATCGCGACGGGGTCGGTGCGCGGGAAATGCTCGGTTTCGCATGTGTCGCAACGACGCTTTGCGCCGCCATTGCGGATGTTGGTCTGCGCGCCGCAATTGGCGCAGAACCGGTGTTTGCGGTGCCATTCAAAAAGCCATCGCCCGTGACCGACGGTGGCAAGGTCATCTTTTGAGATGACGCCTGCGGCCTCGCGGATCGGGATATACGCCCCAATATCGGCAAAAGGCGCAGTCTCCGCCGATGCGGCGGCGTCGGAAATGTCGATCGCGAATATTGAAACGCCGCCGCGCTCGCCAAGCAACACAATAGGGCAATCCGCCGGGAATTCCGAGCGCGCCGCCGCCGACAAAAATCCCGCCGCGCCGCCTGTGACTAGCGGGTCGCCGCGCCACAGAGGGATCAAAAGGCTCGTAGGATCGCCTAGGCGTTCGGCGACTTCCTCGTCGAGCGCTTTTTCATTGTTGAGCCGTGCAATCGGCGAGTTGGCGAACCAGTTGGGATTTTCAAAGGCAGGCATGGCGCTTTGGTAGCGCGCCGCCCGTATCGACCGCAATCATCCTCGGCGCAAAACGCTGTCTTTCCTCAATATCATGATGAGGACCGCGAATACCCAGGTGACGCAGGCGGAATAAAACAGAGCGCCGGAATGTGCTGTCGGCTCGCCATTGGCCCATTCCACGGGTGTTTCAATCCCAAGCGGCGTGAACAGGTGAAACGTGATTGCGCCGGACATGATGCCGAACGCGGCAAGCGCGCCCAGAAATTGAGACGGCCCGATCAGACTTGTCTTACGGGTCACAACAAAAATCACCGGCAGGATGATGAGTAGAATGGAGGCGGCAAGTTCGCCGAGACCGATAATCCACGGGCCCGCCGGAAAGAACAGGCCGATGCCGGACCAGTCGCGCAGGGTCGTGAAAATGTGCTCAGGCGTCGGGTGGCCCGTGAATTTGAATTGAAGCGAATGCAGGAAAATTCCTGAAATAAACAACCCGCCGCCCCAGATGATGATGCGTGTCAGAACTGACATGGTGAGTTTCCTCCTTGATTTAGCGCGGTAGAAGACGCCGCGTCGCCCGCAATTGATGGTGCGCAGGCTAGTACATGATAGCCCGCGCCGGGTCGCATCACGAAGTGCTGTCGGCCGATCACGGTCTTGCAATCGGTTCCGTGAGCGTCGATATAGCCCTTGGAAGGCTGGCGGACGCAGCTCTCGCCAACCCGGTCAGGTCCGGAAGGAAGCAGCCGTAACGAGTTTCGCTTCGGGTCGT
>CAMYNO010000234.1 GCA_947259815.1 uncultured Parvularculaceae bacterium | reverse complement strand
TTTCGGCGCCAAAGAGGCGGCGATACTCCCGCAACGCATATCGGTCCGTCATACCTGCGATATAATCACATACAACCCTTGCGCGGCCCGCCTCGTTCTTGCCGTCATAGCGCTCACGCCATTCCGGCGGCAAGTTCTTCCCGTCAGAAAAGAACAATTCGAACAAAGATTTAACGATCTCAGCGGCTTCCTCGCGTTTCCTGTTAACTTTTTCATGGCGGTACATATTGGCGTGCAGAAAGGCGCGAAGCCCTTTCAGCTCCGCCTCCACCGGCGATGAAAACGCACAGCTCTGGGCGCCGCGCCGGCGGATTGCATCCGCATCCTGTGGAGAAAAACTTGAAAGCCGCGCGCGAGTTTCTGCGAGCACATCGCCCACCATCGCCCCGATCAGGTCGGACACCGCCTCCGCAATCAGGATCTCCGCCGGCGCATTGGGATAGCGCGTTTCCGCCTTTTCCAGCGCCGGCCCGATCAGCGGCTGGGCGCGCGCATCGTCAAAGGTAAACAGCCCCGCCCGCAGCCCGTCATCGACGTCGTGATTGTTGTAGGCAATGTCATCGGCGATCGCGGCGACCTGCGCCTCAAGCGAGGGATAGGTATCGAGCCAGAGATCGTGAGTCGCGGCGTATTCCGTGATCGCGGCGGGAAGCGGCTCGCCCCCGCTCGCCAGCGGTCCAGTCAATGACCCAGTCAGGGGCCCATTATGTTTCACCACCCCCTCAAGGCTTTCCCATGTCAGGTTGAGCCCGTCGAATTCCGCATGCCGGCGCTCCAGCTTGGTCAGAATGCGCAGGGTCTGGGCGTTGTGATCGAACCCGTCAAAGCCGGCCATGCACGCCTTCAGCGCATCCTCCCCCGTGTGGCCAAAGGGCGGATGGCCGAGATCATGGGCGAGCGCCAGGCATTCGGCGAGGTCTTCGTCCAGCGCCAGCGACCGCGCGAGGGTGCGCGCAATCTGCGCCACCTCCAGCGAGTGGGTCAGCCGCGTGCGGTAATGATCGCCCTCATGGGAGACAAAAACCTGGGTCTTGTGCTTCAGCCGGCGAAAGGCGACGGCGTGGATCACCCGGTCACGGTCGCGCTGGAACGGCGTGCGCGTTGCGCTTTCCGCCTCCGGCCAGAGGCGGCCGCGGGTCTTGTCGGCGCGGACGGCATAGGGCGCGAGCGGGGCTGGAAACGGGAGCGGCATGGGCGTTCTTTCTAACGGACAAGGACATTTGAAGCGATTCCGGTAAGATAAGGGTCGAAATCGCGTTCATGGCGTCTTAAATAAAGGGGCCGAGAGTTGAGGCCAGTCATGAGCGTAACCGAACAAAACCCTGTCAGCGTTTCCGAACGCGCCGCCAAGCGGATCGCCGCGATCCTGTCGAAAGAACCGGCGGGCGCCATGCTGCGCGTAGCGGTCGAGGGCGGCGGCTGCTCCGGCTTTCAATACAAGTTCGATATCGTCACCGCGCGCGAGGATGACGACCTCGTCCTCGACGCCGACGGCTATTCGGTTCTCGTCGACGCCATATCGGTCGATTACATGGCCGGCTCGGTCATCGACTTCTCCGACGAACTCATCGGCGCGGCCTTCAAAATCGAAAACCCGAACGCCACGGCAGCCTGCGGCTGCGGGACCAGTTTTTCGGTTTAGGCTGGAAACCTGTGTTCTGATTGTTTTAAATCAGAAGGCAAATTGCTATAGGCCCTGTGCATTGGCTCCGCGTGTAAAAAAGAAGCAGCGGACTGTACATCCAACTTAAAATAGAATTTGGTTGTAGGTTCTCAAACCAGCAGTTTGTTAACAACACTCTGGCGTCAACAACCGTACATCGATACATAAATTAATTCATGCCTGATGATCGAGAATATGACATTGCGCTCTCATTCGCGAGTGAAGATCGTGAATACGTTGATCGGGTTGCAAATATCCTGAAAGAGCACGGCGTAAAGGTGTTCTACGACCACTTTGAGCTAGCCAAGTTGTGGGGAAAGAATCTCTATGAGAGCCTCATGGAAGTCTACTTCAAACGAGCCAAGTATACGGTTATTTTTATCTCCAAGGCATACGCAATAAAACACTGGACAAACCACGAGCGGCAAGCGGCTCAAGCTCGCGCTTTTGAAGAAAACCAAGAATACATTCTTCCAGCACGATTTGATGACACCGAAATACCCGGCATTCTTCCTACTACCGGCTACGTGTCGCTAGTTAATTGCCCCCCCGAACGCTTAGTCTCTCTTATCTTGCAGAAGATTATCCACACAGGCGACTCGGTGCCGACAGAGCTAGTACGTCGCGATTTCAGCACTCTAGAGAAACACGTATCGCGCGCAGGTAGCGTTTACACTGTCTTTGTCAGGGATGACGAAGGTACAAGTATTGTTGGGTGCGAAATTACGATACAGGCTGATAACGGGACATGCAAATCAATCATCACTGGTAACGATGGGATCGCAATGTTCAACCTTAAGATCAGCCGTCCAAGCACCCTACTAGCTTCTCATCCTAACTTCCCAGTATCTATTTTTTCACAAATGGATGCTGG
>CAMYNO010000233.1 GCA_947259815.1 uncultured Parvularculaceae bacterium | reverse complement strand
ATCTCAACTCGTCGCGCAGCACCCATAAGAGCGGCGTGTCGTCGGCCGCGTCGAGCGTTCGTTCCTCGCCATTGATTTTGAGAGTTACAGCCATCGGCCTTGCGCCTCCTGTCGCGAATTGCTTCGGCGCAGCTATTTTGCCCTGCCGGTTGGCCCGGTGTCTACCACGCCATCCATCAGGGCGGTTATTGTGTCAGTGAAGGCCTGTTGAAAACTATTTTTCGCCGCCGCAAAAATGTCATGCAGCGTTGGCGGAACGCGCACGTTCCGCGCGAAAAGCATTGACGCGATCAAGCTGGCTTTTGACGTCCGCCAGTTGGACTGGCGCCGCGCTGCGCCCGCTTCTTTCAGCGATCGGCGCTGAGAACCGGGCCGTCGTGCCAATGCCGGGCTCTGAGTCGATTTTCAGCGCGCCGCCATGCAGGCGCGCAAGGTCAAAGGCTAAAGAAAGCCCGAGCCCCGTGCCGCCGGCGCCGCGCACGCCCGTGCGATGGGTGTCGGAATACCGGCCGCCGAGTTTCGCCAGCACAACCTTGTTCATACCGACGCCGGTATCTCGAACCGTGAACTCAAGATCTTCACCCCTGGCGCCGACAGATAATTCAACCTCGCCCTCATCGGTAAATTTCACCGCGTTCGAAAGCAGATTGACAAGGATCTGGCGCACGGCGCGCGCATCGAGCATCGCCTCGGGCAGGTTTTCTTCAATCTTGATCTTCAGCGACAGGCCGGCGGCGTCGGCAGCGCCGCGAATCATCGCCGCGCAATCTTCAACCAGCGCAACCGGGTCCGTCGGCGCGAGGGAAATCTGGTAATGGCCCGACCGGGTTTTGGCAAAATCCTGCGCCGCACTGACGAGCGCGCTTAAATGGGCGCCGGAAGAATGGATGTGGTTCACATATTCCGCATATTTGCGCGCGCCAAGAACATCCGAGCCCAAGGGGCCGTAGGTTTCGGACCGCATCGCGTCGGCAAATCCGATAATGGCGTTAAGCGGCGTTTTAAATTCATGGGCGAGATCGCCGATGAGATTTAACGAGTCTTCGGCGTAGGGCGCATCCACCTGGGGCGCTTCCATCTGGGGCGCCGCAACGGGGGCGTCGTTTTGCTGGGCGCCACTCTGGGCGCCATTGCGGCGCTTTTCGCGAATCAATGCGGCAACCCGCCCGCGCCCAAGTGGGCGGAGCGAAATTTCCGCCGCCGCTGCAGCGCGGCGAACCCGCAATAAAGTGAAATCCACCGATAACTGGGACGGGTCGGCGTAAACGCCTCGCTCCGCGACCTCCTCAAAGGCGGCGCGAACGCCGGCGCGGTCATCGCGGGCAATGAAATCATACAGCGAGCGGCCAATGAGATTGCCCGCAGCGCCGATCATTTCCGCCGCCGTCGGCGAGATGGCGAGGATAACCCCGTCCTCATAGAGCGTTGCGACAAGATCGCTCGCCCCGCCGCGCCAGACCGGTCCGCCGCCGAATCGGTCAGCCAGGCTGCGAAGAAAGGAGATGGGCCGAAAATCGTTCAATTTTGGTACAATTCCTGCTTGCCAATCGTTCGACGCTAATCCGAAGGACATTTACGAGATCTACAGATTCGTTAACGCCCCTTCACCTTGCGCGGAATGTCGTTAATAAATGCTAAAGACAATAAATCGGCTTATTTCGGCGGTTTCACCGCTGGGGCCCATCGAATTTATATCGAATTCGGTCATACTCTTTGGCGAGGGGTTAAAATGTGGGGCGTTATCGTGGCGGCGCCTTGCAAATGGGGCATAACAGGGAACACTCGGGAGATAATGAACATGTTGCGTACCGCCATTACTCTTACGCCTCGCAGAAAGTCCGGCTTTGCGCTCACTGCCGCACTCGTTGCCGGTTTCGCAGCGACAGCCGTATCGGCTGACACGCTCGCCCAGCCAAAAGACACCTCGCTTGAGGAAGCGGCCGCCGATTACATACGGTTCCGCGAAGATGTCGCCGCCGTTGAGGCCATGCCTTTCGACAGCGCAAACGTCACGCGCGAGGCCCATCGCCGTCTCGCTGCGCACGATCCTGTCGGGATTGCCGGCGGATGGGTCGCGTATGCCGCGCTCGTCGCCGCCGATACGCCGGAATTCGCCGAAGCGCTGAAAGACGAACTCGACCGACGCAAGAACCGGCGCAAAGGCCAGCTTGGCGGTCGGGACGGGCTTTTGTCGAACCTTGCCCAGGATCCAAGCTATGCCCGCAACTTGCCGGGCGCCGATAAAGCGATCGCAACGGTGCTGTCCATGACCGCCCGCGACGGCGCGCGCATCACGGCCCTTGGCGAGGCGTTCAAGGCGCAAGCCTACGCCATGCAGAAAACGAAATGGGGCAAGCAACGCATTTCATCGAGCCAGGAACGCTTGAAAGAAGCGGCGAAATACAGCGTTGGCCGCGGCGACGCGCAAGCGCCGGCATTCGACAATCGCGCCGAGGACGGCGTTATCGCACCATCGCTGGCCAATGTATCGGGCGAATGGTCCGCCGACTGGGGGAAAGCCGCCCCGGCCGGACGCATGAGCGAAGCGAATGCGGAGATTATCATGGACCGCGTCCTCAACCTCGCCGCACGCTATTCCACCAATACGCTGAACCCGAAGATCGTCAGCGTTTATGCAAAGAACAACAAATCGCAACGTTGCCTCGAGATGTCGAAGCTGACGCTCGATCAATGTATCGCCGCAACGCGCACGCCTTATGAAGAAGCATTCTGTCTTGGCGAGCACGCCCTCAATGACGTCGCGTCCTGCACCGGCTGGGTTGGCGGCGCCGACGCGAGCTAAGATTTTACGTCCCCACCTGCACCGCAATCTGTATACGGACAAAGAAGAAAACCCGGCGCTGCAGCGCCGGGTTTTCCGTTTGCGGACCGGAGGGACATCCAAATCCGCTTACCCCGCTAACGATTGGGCGTCGTTGGCGAGGCAATCCTCAGCCGACTGCGTTCGCGCGACGCCCAACACCGAACACAACCGCGAGCACCGTGTTCATATTTCAAATCACAGCAGTGCTCAGAACCAATTTGCGCGCACTTATAAGGCGCAGTTCAAAAACAAAAACTGAAATGCGGTAAACCGTTTGGTTTTTTTCACGACGTTATCTCTACAACTTGGCAGGTTTTCTTATCCGCGCAATTTTCGAATAGTTTCCGAGCCTAAGTTGGACATTTCTCGCCAGACGCTAGCTGAGCATCAGCGGACGACGGCAGAAAACGTAATGAAACTGTCACGCACCACTGGCGCCTTCCGCGCACCCGGCTCTCGGAACTGCCCATGTACAGCCTCGCGATGACACCTTGCCGATGATGGCCGGCGCGCTTATCTCCGGCCCATGACCGCATTTGACGATATCCGCGCAGATTTTGAATTCCTCGAAGACTGGGACGATCGGTATAAATATCTGATCGACCTGGGCCGTGGCCTCACGCCATATCCTGAAGAACACCGCGACGAGGCGCACAAGGTCAAGGGCTGCGCCAGCCAGGTCTGGCTGCATGCGGATATCGACGACGCCGCGATTACGCTGCGGGGCGATTCCGACGCCCATATCGTGAAGGGCCTGGTTGCGCTCCTGATCGCGCTATATTCTGGAAAAACCGCCTCGGAAATCGTCGCGACCGATCCCGTGGCGGCGCTTCGGCCATTCGACCTTGAAAGCCATCTGACGCCGCAACGCTCAAACGGGCTGCATTCAATGGTTAAGCGCATACACGAAATTGCCGCGTCGCGACCATAGAACTGTTAACGGCCGCGAAGAAAAACCGTCTTCATGTCGTGCTTCCTTTCAACGCTCGTCTTGCCATGCCGCATTTCTACAATCCGCTGGCGCAAACGCTTTTCCATAAACTCAAGTTGTAAGTCGAAGATCGGACTGTCGCGCCGGTCTTCCACATTCGTACAGGCATGACTGACGGTCGTACGGCTCTTTTTGAAACAGACCGCAACCTCGTTCAGTGTGAGTTGCCCGACCACATGCGCGAGATACATGGCGATTTGCCGACATAATGACAAATGCGCCGCGCCGCGCGGTTCGTCGAGGAGCGCGGCATGGGGCAGTGCGTT
>CAMYNO010000232.1 GCA_947259815.1 uncultured Parvularculaceae bacterium | reverse complement strand
GTCGCTCTCATTGCCCTTGGCGCCAAAACCGGCCGCGCCCCAGCAGACGGCCCATTCGCAATTGCCGTGACCGCCTTCGCCCTTCTGTTCGACCCTGCCGGTGAACATGTCCGCAGTGACTGTCGGTTTCGTATCGACCAGCGTTTGCAGGTAATCGGCCAGACCACGCTCGAAGTGAAAGACTTCCTCCGCCGGCGTAGCGTCCGTGATAAGCGATGGCGCGCATTTCCAGCGGATCTCGACGCCGCCAAAGAGATACGCCTTTGAGCGCGCCATGCGGATGAGCCGCGCCGGTTTGAACGCGGCCTTTGCCCCGAAAATTTTCGGGTCCGGGTGGAACATCACATGGGTGCCGCGCTTGTTCGGCGCCGGGCCGACTTTCTCCAGCTTGGTGCGCGGCTTGCCTTCCGCATAGGTCTGGCGCCACATGGTCTTGGCGCGGTAAACCTCAACGATCAGATCGTCGGAAAGGGCGTTGACGACAGAGACGCCGACGCCGTGCAGGCCGCCGGAGGTCACATAGGCCTTGCCGTCGAATTTCCCGCCGGAGTGAAGCGTCGTCATGATGACTTCAAGGGCGGACTTCTTTTTGAATTTCGGGTGCGGGTCGACCGGGATGCCCCGGCCATTATCGGTGACGGAAAGATAGCCGTCTTCATAGAGTTCGACTTCTATGCGGCTGGCGTGGCCGGCGACCGCCTCGTCCATGGCATTGTCGAGGACTTCGGCGAAGAGGTGATGGAGCGCTTTTTCATCGGTGCCGCCGATATACATGCCCGGCCGCTTGCGCACCGGCTCAAGCCCTTCAAGCACCTCAATATCTTTTGCCGAATAATCGCCGAAAAGGTCGGCGTCGTCCTGTTTTTTTGCTGCGCGTCTCGCCATTGTCTCAATCTACTACTGGAATTCGGGCCGTCCCCTTACGCCGAATCGATTCCATAGGCTATGCTTGGCGCCGCCCTTGTTGACTAGGGGGCTGTGGAAAAGGGCGCATCGCCTATGTTGGAAAAGCCAATCACCCTGCCGAACGGGCAAACCCTGATTAACCGCATCGCCAAGGCGGCGATGACCGAGGGGCTCGGCGACCCATGCAACCGCGCGACGCCAAAGCACGAGACGCTCTATCGGCGTTGGGGCGAGGGCGGCGCCGGTCTCCTCATTACCGGTAACATCATGGTCGACCGGCGGTATCTTGAACGGCCGGGCAATGTCGCGATTGATGGTCAGCAGACTGATGAACAGCTTGCACGGCTGCGCGCATGGACGTCGGCCGCGCGCGAGGCCGGCGGCGATATCTGGGCGCAGATATCCCATGCGGGCCGGCAGACGCCCAGGATCGTGACAAAAGAACCGGTTGCGCCATCCGCTGTCGCGCTTGGTCTGCCCGGCGGACAATTCGCGGCGCCGCGCGCGCTTTCCGGCGACGAGGTGCTGGAGATTATCGCGCGCTTTGCGAACACCGCGCGGGTATGTAAGCAGGTGGGGTTCACCGGCGTACAGATCCACGCAGCGCATGGCTATCTCATCTCGGAGTTTTTAAATCCGCGTGCGAATCTGCGCGAGGACGAATGGGGCGGCGGTCTGGAAAATCGCGCGCGGTTTTTGCTGCGGATTGTCGAGGCGGTGCGGGCGCAAGTGGGCTCCGGTTTTACCGTTTGCGTCAAGCTCAATTCCTCCGACTTTCAAAAGGGCGGGTTTGCCCCTGGCGAGTCGATCCAGGTTGCGCGCTGGCTGGAAGCGGCGGGCGTTGACCTGATTGAAATTTCAGGCGGCTCCTATGAGCAGCCGGCGATGATGGATATGGAAGGGCTTGAGGCGCGCCATGAGGAACAAAAGCGCGAATCAACAACTGCGCGAGAGGCGTATTTTCTTGACTATGCCGAAGAGATGCGGGCGTCGGTCAAAACGCCGTTGATGGTGACGGGCGGGTTTCGCTCGCGCGCCGGAATGGAAGAGGCGCTGGCGTCAGGCGCCTGCGATGTTATCGGCATTGCGCGGCCCTTATGCGTGAAGCCGGATATTCCGGCGCAGCTCCTCAGCGGCGAAGTTGAGGCGGCCCCGTCTTACGAGCACGGCCTGCGTATCGGTCCGGGATTTCTTGGTCCAAATTCCGGCGTTGATATAATCCGGGCGCTGAATGGTTTTGCGGCGATGGCGTTTTACTGCCAGAATATCTTTCGCCTCGCCGATGGCCGCGAGGCGAAAGAAGAGATGGCGCTCCTGCCGGCCTTTATCCGCCATCAAAGCCATGAGGCGAAAGCGGCAAGAGCGCTTGTCCGGGATTAGGCGATCCAGCCGTTTCCCTTCGCTTTTGTCGAAAACCAGAGCAGGAAGACGGCGATCACCGTGACGAGGCCCGGCATGAAGTAAGTCTCGGCGCCGTACACTTCCGGTGCGTTGGTGAAGAAAAGCCAGCGTGTGAACTGGATGATGATGCCGGCAAGCGACGCCATGAACAGCGTTGTCGCGAGGCCGTTGCGCAGCAGCAGCATGAGCGATCCGAAAAGGCCGCCAAAAACTGCGATGGCGAATGCGGCGGTCGCCCAGATCGGTGTGCTTTCATAAAGCGCGCGCTCGACCTCCGGCATGGCGGCGAGATTGTCCGCACTCATCATGGTGATGGTGAGAAACGACATAACGCCAATCGCGTTCCACAAAAGTGCGGCGGCGGCGATGATCCAGAACCATACGGGGGCCTTCGCTTTGTTGTCTGTCATGATTTTCTTCCTCCCTTTATGATTGTTGATAGGCTTTTTTCAGCCAGGCTTTCACGTCCTTGTCGACGTCTCCGGGTTTTTCCAGTCGGACACGGTGGGACACCATTGCATTAAAACTGCCCGAATTCTCCAGCTTGCCGGATGCGGGCGTTTCCTTGAGGTTTATCCCAAGGTCAATGCGGGTTTTCGTCGACGGCTGCACAAGCGCGAATTGCTTGTTCCTCCGCAGGCTTACATAAGTTTTTTTCGGTGCGATCTCGACATCTTTCCCGAGCGAGGAAACAGCCTTGATGACGGCGTCGTATATTGGCGACAACGCGGCCTTCGGGCCCGCATATTGCGCAGCGACGAGATCGGCGCCGCCTTCGGACTGACTGCCCGCGTCGCTTTTTAAAAATTTATGGGCGACGAGATTCGCATAGCCATGAGTGAGCCCGTGTTCCCCTTTCAGGAATTTGACGACGCCCCCATGTTTTTCTTCGCCGGATTTCTTCGCAATCGCCGTCCATTGGGCGAGGGTCTTTCCGGTATTCTCTTTCATATTGGCGATCATGGAT
>CAMYNO010000231.1 GCA_947259815.1 uncultured Parvularculaceae bacterium | reverse complement strand
GATGCGGACTGGGACGGCGCATCGGGCCAAAACGGGTGGCGGTGCAAAAAACGATTGTCCAGGACGGGCCCGAAATAAAGACGGCGCTCTGAATTGATTGGATCAGCCGCGCCAAGACCTGCGACCAGCTTCTCAATCGGCGCGGCTAATAGAGCCGCCGTATCACCAGGCGCTATATTGATCGCATCGAGAAATGCGTGCGCCCGCGTAGTGGCGTTTA
Organism: uncultured Parvularculaceae bacterium; assembly: GCA_947259815.1. Lineage (GTDB taxonomy): Bacteria > Pseudomonadota > Alphaproteobacteria > Caulobacterales > Parvularculaceae > Hyphococcus. Next base: position 2,577 of record CAMYNO010000231.1, on the reverse strand, counting down.
ACGGGCCAGACGCCGTCACCTGTTGGCCGCTCATTGTTGCAGCACTGTCAAACAGTCCGCCTGCGGATGGCGCAGCCATCATTGTAGCAATCTTGGCCCCGCCGCCCGACTGGCCGAAGACCATAACGCGTTCCGGATCGCCGCCAAAGGCAGCTGCATTCGCGCGCACCCAGCGCAGCGCCAATACGAGATCCCAAATGCCGGCATTTCCAGAATCCGGGAATGCGCCATTCATCGCAGACGGCAGGAATAAATAGCCAAACGCGTTAAGGCGATGATTGACCGTGACAACAACAACGTCGCCCTGACGTACAAGATTGCCGCCGTCATATAACGGATCAGAGCCTGAGCCGGAGGCATAGGCGCCGCCGTGAAAATAAACCATGACAGGGCGTTTCCCGCCATCGGCAATGGCCGGCGCCCAGACATTCAGGAAAAGACAATCTTCGCTTTGCGACTCGCCTTCTCCCCGCTGTGGACACGCATGCGCATAGTCAAATGCGTCAACCGGACTTTCCCATGGCGCTGGCAGCGCAGGTTTTTCAAACCGGACGGGCGCTGTGTCCGCGCCATATCGCACGCCCTTAAATACGTACACATTGCTGTCGCGGACGCCACGCACCGGACCGTTGCTTGTGAGCGCGACTGGGTTTTCCGCACTCATGGCTGAAAACGCCGTCGTGGGCGCCATTGCGCCGGCGGCTAATCCGCCGGCAACAACTGTGCGACGGTTGTAACTTCGCGCGATGTTCAAACTAACCTCAACAGCATGATGGAAGTTACGCGACTGCTCGCCTCAGCCTTTTGCATTGGCAAGCGCCTCCTTCGCCAGTGACGTAACCACGCCAAAATTTCCTTTGGCTATTTCTTTTTGCGGCGTGAGCCAGCTGCCGCCACAAGCGATAACGGAGGGAAGCGACAAGTATTCACTCAGATTAGCGGCGTTGACGCCGCCCGTCGGCATGAATTGCATATCGCGAAATACGGACGAAAGCGCCTTGATCATGGGGACGCCGCCGGCAAGACCGGCGGGAAAGAATTTCACAATGCGCAAGCCTAAATTCCACGCGCGCTGAACTTCACTCGGCGTATTCACACCGGGGAAAACGTCTATTTCCTTTTCCTGGCAGAAGTGAACAACGTCGTCGTTCAATCCCGGGGAGACAATAAATTGCGCCCCACGTTTCAAAACCTCTTGCGCCTGATTTAGAGAAAGCACCGTTCCCGCACCGACAACGGCGCCGGTATTCGCGGCGGCAATCGCTTCAAGGCAATCCAGCGCAGCATCGGTGCGCAACACCACTTCTATAATGTTGAGGCCGCCCGCTTGCAGCGCATCAACCGTCTTCAGCGCAACTGCCGGGTCGTCCGCCTGTATAAGCGGGACGACCGGCGCCTGTTTAAGTTGGTCTGCCAACATTTCCGTTACGCCTCCCGACAAACCGTCCGCCTAACGCTGAACGCGGCCCGAGCCGTCGCCCGACATAAGTTTTTGCACCTCAGCGACGGAAACGCGGTTGAAATCGCCCAGGATAGAGTGCTTCAGGCAGCTCGCGGCCACTGCGAATTCCAATGACTGCTGTCGGTCGTCATACGCGTTCAGCCCATATATCAGCGCCGAAGCAAAGCTGTCGCCACCGCCGACACGATCGACGATATCAGTCAACTCATAGCGGCGGCTAAGCTTGAACCCATCCTTGTCGCGGAAACAGGCGGACCAGCCATTTTGATCCGCATTGATACTTTCACGAAGCGTAACGGCAATCGATTCCATGTTGGGAAACAGATCGAGCACTTTCGTGGTCAACGCCTCATATTTATTCGTATCGAGTTCGCCGCTTTCCACTTCCACATCGACAGATACGCCGAGCGATTTCTGGCAGTCCTCTTCATTGGCGATACCCACATCGACGAATTTTACCAGTTCGGTCATCACCTCCGGCGCGGATTTCCCGTATTTCCAAAGCTTGCTGCGGAAATTGAAATCGCAGGAGACTTGAACGCCCGCCTCTTTCGCCGCCTTTACGCATTCAAGGCTCAGATCCGCCGCCCCTTGCGTCAGCGCCGGGGTAATGCCGGTGATATGCAGCCATGTCGCCCCGGCAAATATTTTCGGCCAGTCAAAATCGCCCGGTTTACATTCAGCGATGGAAGAATTGGCGCGGTCATAGATGACTTTTGACGGGCGTTGGTTTGCACCGGTTTCGAGAAAATAAATTCCGACCCGATCACCGCTGCGCCGAATGTGGTTCGTGGTGACGCCAAAACTTCTCAGCTCACGCATGGCGCATTCGCCAATATCATTTTCCGGCAGCGCCGTTATAAATCCGGCGTCGAGACCGTAATTACATAAGGCGACGGCAACATTGGCTTCACCCCCGCCAAATGTCGCTTCAAACTGCGGCGACTGGAAAAACCGTTCATGGCCCGGCGTTTTTAGCCGGAGCATGATTTCACCAAAGGTCAAAAAACTAGCCATCTCAATCTCTCTTGAGCGTCAACGCGCCAACCAGCCGCCATCAACGGCTAGCGTTGTTCCGTGCACGTAATCCGACGCAGATGATGCAAGGAATACGG
>CAMYNO010000230.1 GCA_947259815.1 uncultured Parvularculaceae bacterium | reverse complement strand
GGCGATGAACCCCGCAAGGACATCGCCGGCGCCGGCTGTCGAGAGATCGGGAGGTGCGTTTACAGTGATCGCCGCGCGCCCATCGGGAGATGCAATAATTGTATCCGGGCCTTTCAGGACGCAAACGCATCCTGCCTTGCGGGCGGCGGTCCGGGCCGCTTCCACCCGGCTATCGGCAGCAAGGTTGCTGAACAGGCGCGCGAACTCGCCTTCATGGGGCGTAATCACATCATTGGGGCGCAAGGCTGCGAACAATTCATCCGGCTGTTTTTCAAAGCTGGTCAGCGCATCGGCGTCGATGACCGCGCTCGTGCTGGCTTGCAGGGCGGCAATTGTTTTCTTTCGCGTCGCCGCCCCGACGCCAGCCGCCGGACCGACAATCGCTACACACGCATATTGAGATTTCTCGGAGAGCGCCTTGCCGATGGCATCGCCATCATCAGCGATCCGCACCATGACCGATGTGAGATGAGCGGCGTTAATATCCGCAGCGTCCTTCGGCGACAGCACCGTCACGAGGCCCGCGCCAATGCGTTGCGCGCCGGATGCGGCTAACCGCGCCGCGCCCGTATTATGCGGCCCGCCGGAAACTACGAACACATGACCGCGATGATATTTATGGGTTTGCCAAGTCGGCCGCGAAAACGTTCGCCCCCAAAGCGCCGGCTGGTTTTCGAATGTGTCGAGCGTAATCCCGTTCAACACCGTTGGCGGGATACCGATATCAGCAACATCGACCGCGCCGCTATAGGCGCGCCCCGGGAACAAGACATGTCCCGGCTTCTTGGCGAAAAACGTCACCGTGCGCTGGGCCTCAACCGCCGCGCCCATGACTGCGCCCGTGTCCGCGTTAACGCCGGAGGGCAGATCGACAGCAAGCACTTGCGCCGGCGCCTTGTTGATCGCGGCAATCGCATCAGCGGCGGCGCCCTCCACCGGCCGCGACAAACCTGTCCCGAAAATCGCATCGACGATGAGGCCCGCATTCTCAACATCCGACGCTTTGAAGGCGGCTATCTCGCCCTCATAATAGTCGGCCATCATTTTAGCATCGCCCTGAAGCGATGCGCGCTCACCTAGTAAAGCAACGCGCACATCCCATCCCGCTTCGGCAAGAAGCCGGGCGACAACAAAACCGTCGCCGCCATTATTACCCGGACCGCAAACCACGAGCACCGGCCGTGCGGACCACCCTTTCATCGCGACTTGCGCGATGGCGTTGCCGGCGGATTCCATCAGCGAAGCAGACGCAACGCCGGCCTGCATCGCCGCAGCTTCGGCGGCGCGCATCTGTTCCGCGGTCAGTAAGATAACGCTCGCCACTGTTGACACCTCATAGCTGTCGCGCTCTGTCATACAGGGTCCGCCAATTGCGGCGAAATCAAAGGCGACGCGCGATGAAAAAGATTGAAGCTATCATAAAGCCATTCAAACTGGACGACGTAAAGGAGGCTCTTCAGGACGCCGGCCTGCAAGGGATGACGGTAACCGATGTGCGCGGGTTTGGCCGTCAAAAAGGACATACGGAACTTTATCGCGGCGCTGAATATGTTGTCGATTTCCTGCCGAAGCTGAAGGTCGAACTGGTTGTCGCCGACGAAATCGTCGAGCGAATCGTTACGACGATAAAAGAAGCAGCTCACTCCGGCCGCATTGGCGACGGTAAAATCTTCGTCTCGCCGGTTGAGGAAGCAATACGGATTCGCACCGGAGAAACCGGCGGCGATGCTTTATGAGCGCCGGCGCGGCCAAAAACGATGTCGCCGGCGCGGCGACACGCTCGCTGGAAAGCGCCGAACAGTTTGAGTCGCCATATCGGCACTGGTTCCTTCGTGAGTTCCTGCCGACAGAGATAGTCGATGACCTCCTCGCGATTGATTTTCCCGCGCCCGAGCTAGGGGGCGTTTCAGGCAAGCGCGAGTTGCATAATGAACAGCGCCGATATTTCGACGGACCGAACATGGCCGCCTTCCCGGCGATGGGTGCGGTCGCGAAAGCATTTCAATCGGCGCCGTTGATCGGCGCATTGGCGAAGTTCTTCGGCGCAAATCTGGATGACACGTTTTTGCGCATTGAATACGCCATAGACCAGACCGGTTTCTGGCTGCAGCCACACACCGACCTTGGCGTCAAACGGCTAACCATCCTGCATTATATTTCCGCCACGCCGGATCAGGACGATTGCGGTACGGATATTTATGACGCCGACAAAACCCACGCGAAACGAACGCCCTATGAAAAGAACCTCGCGCTGGCTTTTGTCCCCGGCGATGCTACGTATCACGGGTTCGAAAAACGGCCGATCGCCGGCATTCGAAAGTCGCTCATTATCAACTATGTGACGCATGACTGGCGCGACCGCGAGCAGCTCTGCTACCCGCAAACGCCCGTCAGCCTTTAACGCACAGCGAGCCGGCGTTTGATTTCCGCCGCAATCTCGCCCGTTGCATCAATGGGCGGCGCATCGAACGGCGCCGCGTCCGTTTCAAATGGACGAACGCGCCCACACCGTTCCATCTCGTCAACGAACCAGCCGAGCTTTGCCGCAAGGCCATCCGGCCGCCAGGCGTAAACGCCCGCCGCCGCAGCAGCAGCTTCGCTCATCATATTGTGGGAGTCGGCGGCGACAACGAGAGACGCCGCAGCGCCCAATATATCCGTATAGGGATTTTCCCCCTCCCCTTCCCAGAAAAATGCGGCATGATCGCCAAGCGCATCCTTTAGAGCGTCGATGAAAACTGCCGGCGTGCGCCGCGAAGGCGTGACCGCAAGGGACGAAAACTTACCCGCCGCCTTTATCAACCTTGCCGCCAGCGATTGCGCGGCACTCTCATCATAACGCGCACCGCCGCTCGGACCGCCCAGCACAACGCCGAGCAATGGCTGTTCAAGTTGCGCAAACGCCATTCCGGACCGGGCCGCAGACGCCTCTATCTTCGCCTTCAATCCGTGCGGCGATGTCAGCGTCGCAAATACGTTCCCACCTTTTCGGCGGTCATGGAGCGGCGCCCAGATCAAATCAGCGAAGTGCGCTCTTATGCGCGGATCTTTCAGCAGGACAACAAACGTCTTTCCGCCGCTCAGCTGTTTAACTGCCCGCGCATAAGGAATGGCGCGACGCCCCGATGCGATCAGCACATCAGGGAATGGCGGCGCGATTACACTATCCTCGTGATCCGGCCCGTCGCGCGGATCAATCGGCCCGTAAGGCGCTATCCATTCAAAGGGCGCGCGCGGACTGACCGTTTTTTCGATATAATCCCGCCCAAGCACCGCTGCGATGCCGGCGCATTGAACGCGGTCGCCAATTTTACCGTCGGTGAGAATCCATATCATCATGGACGCGCCAGACCAGCATTCGACAGCCACATCAAACGCACGCAACCTTTCGCAATCGCGACTCGGATAAGGAGGTTTGTGACATTTTTGACTAAAATATCAACAACAATTGAAGCAATTGATCTATCTCTAACAATTTTCATGCAAATCTTGCGTTTAAGATGCTGCAGTGCAATAAAAAGCTTGTCACACCGGCGAGTTATGACGCAACTTTTACAGCGAAAGCGCCCGGACATGCCGGTTTAGGGCGCTTCACATCGCGGTACAAACCACAAGACGGCACAAACAGGAGCGAAAGAAGCATATGAGCGCTGATGCGGTACTCAAGAAAATAAAAGACGAAAACATCAAATATGTGGACCTCCGCTTCACCGATCCGAAGGGGAAATGGCAACACGTTACGTTCGACCACACGCTTATCGATGCTGATTTCTTCGCCGAAGGGACGATGTTCGACGGCTCGTCGATCGCCGGCTGGAAGGCAATCAACGAATCCGACATGATCTTGATGCCCGATCCCGCCACCGCCGTCATGGACCCGTTCTTTGCTCAACCGACGCTCACGCTGTTTTGCGACGTGCTGGAGCCGGCCACCGGACAACCATATGCGCGCGATCCGCGCACAACGGCCAAGGCGGCTGAAGCGTATCTGAAATCTTCCGGAGTCGGCGATAACGCCTTCTTTGGACCGGAAGCTGAATTTTTTATCTTTGACGACATTCGCTGGTCGACGGAACAGAACAATATCGGCGTCGCCATCGACTCTGTCGAGGGGCCTTATAATTCGTCAACGGATTATGCTGCGGGCAACCTTGGCCACCGCCCTGGCCCGAAGGGCGGTTATTTCCCGGTTCCGCCGGTCGATAGCTGTCAGGACATGCGTTCGGAAATGCTCTCTGTCATGACGGAAATGGGCATTGAGCCGGAAAAACATCACCACGAAGTTGCGCCGTCGCAGCATGAACTCGGTATGAAGTTTTCGACGCTGACGGTTATGGCCGACCGGCTACAGATCTATAAATACATCGTTCAGCAAGTCGCCGCCGGCTACGGCAAAACGGCGACATTCATGCCAAAGCCGATTTTCAACGATAATGGCTCGGGCATGCACGTTCACCAGTCAATCTGGAAAGGCGGACAGCCGCTATTCGCCGGCGATCGGTATGCGGACCTGTCGGAGAATTGCCTTTACTATATTGGCGGCATCATAAAGCACGCGCGGGCAATCAACGCATTCTCCAACGCGACGACGAACAGCTATAAACGCCTCGTGCCGGGCTTCGAGGCGCCGGTTCTGCTGGCCTATTCCGCGCGCAACCGCTCTGCATCGGTTCGTATTCCATGGGTCGCCTCGCCTAAAGGCAAGCGTCTTGAAACGCGCTTCCCCGATGCATCCGGCAACCCGTACCTCACCTTCTCGGCCCTGCTGATGGCTGGCCTTGACGGTATCGAGAACAAAATCCATCCGGGCGATCCGATGGATAAAGACCTTTACGATCTGCCGCCTGAAGAATTGAAAGACATTCCGACGGTATGCGCGAGCCTGCGTGACGCGCTTTCAGCGCTTGATCGTGACCGTGAATTCCTGAAAAAAGGAAATGTCTTCAACGACGATCAGATCGACGCCTATATCGAACTCAAAATGGAAGAAGTGCAGCGCTTCGAGATGACGCCGCATCCGGTTGAATTCGCGATGTACTACTCCGCATAAAGCGGTTTTCCCCTGCAGGAAAAAAAAGGCCGGACGCGCGCCACGTCCGGCCTTTTTTATTCAGGCAAGGCAAAGGCAACAAGACTGTCGCCAAAGGTCGTGCCCATGGGCGCATGACCGCCAGCGAAAATCACGACATATTGCCGGCCGCGCCATTCGTAACTCATGGGCGTTGCCTGCCCGCCGGCGGGTAAACGACCTTTCCAAAGCTCCGCGCCGGTTTCTACGTCGATAGCGCGCAGATAGTTATCCATCGCAGCGCCGATAAAAATCAGCCCTCCCCCGGTAATCACAGGACCGCCGACATTTGGCGTACCAAGCGGCAGGGCGATCCCGCCGGCGAGATCCCTGGTCGTGCCGAAACGCTTTCGCCAAACGATCTTGCCGGCTGCGATATCAACGCCCGCAAGAACGCCCCAGGGCGGCGGCGCACATGGCAAGCCCAACGGCGACAGAAGCGTATCGCGCTTTATGCCAAAGGGCGCGCCGGTCTGCGGCGTAACTTCCGCGTCGTGAAAAATTTCCTTTACCGCCGCAACTTCATCAGCAGGGATCAGGCGCACAAGATGAGCCATGTTGCTCATATTGATCACGAGCAGATTGCGCGTTTCATCATATGCAGCGCCGCCCCAATTGGCGCCGCCAAGGTTAGCCGGGTAGATGAGAGTCCCTTGCTCCGAAACCGGCGTGAATAATCCTTCTGCGCGTGCGCTAGCAATCGCATTGCGACAAGCGCGCCGGTCGAACCATGTCAGCCCGAATGCCTGCTCAGGCGAAATTGTATTCGGCACTATCGCGGGTAATGCCGGTATCGGCTGGGTCGGGGATAATATCTCGCCCGGCGCCGCGCTTTGCGGAACCGGCGTCTCCGTCACTGGTAAGACAGGCTCGCCCGTCTCACGATCAAGGACAAAAACAAAACCGGTCTTTGTGACCTGAGCAACAACGTCACGCGCTTCGCCGTCTTTCCAAATCGTGTAAAGCCCAGGCTGCGCAGGAAGATCATAATCCCAGACATCATGGTGAACTGTCTGAAAACTCCACACGACAGCGCCCGTTTCAACATTCAGCGCAACAACGGAATTCGCATAGCGATTATCGCCCGGACGAAGCCCGCCGTAAAAGTCCGGACTTGCACTGGATGTCGGCAGAAACACCAGACCGCGCGCTTCGTCGACGGACATTGGCGCCCAGACATTTGCGTGCCCTTCGCGCGGCGTCCCCGCTGCTTGCCAATCGGCGGCGTTGGGCGCATCCAGCGAGCGCGGGATCGGGTCGAATGTCCATTTCTGCGCACCGCTTTTCACATCGAACGCCCGTACGGCGCCGGACGGTGCAACGACCCTTGCATTGTCCGAGATTGCCGATCCCACAATAACCGTATCGCCGGTGATCGCCGGCGGCGACGTGATCTGAAATTCCCCCGACCAGAGCAATTTCATGCCGGGGTCAATTGAAACAACGCCCCCATCGCCGAATGCGTTGCATGGTTTTCCAGTCCTTGCATCGACCGCGACAAGACGCGCATCATTCGTGCCCATCAAAATTCGCGACGCGCATACACCGGCGGTCGCGTCTTCGTCACGCCAATATGCAACGCCGCGACAAACGAAACGGTTTGCCGGGCGCAACTCAGGATCGATCTTTGAATCGAACCGCCATTTTTCTTCGCCCGTGCCGGGATTAATGGCGATGATCTCATTATAAGGCGTACAGAAGACAAGACTGTCTTCGACAAAAATCGGCGTTCCCTCACTGGCCGATCGGTCGCGTTGTTGAGCCGGGCGCGATGCATCGCCTGTCCGGTACTCCCACACTTTCCTCAGCTCACTGACATTTTCTTTCGAAATTTGCGCCGCGCTGAAAAAACGTGAACCGCCAGCGTCCCCGCCATAATATGCCCAGGGTGACGCTTCTTTCGGCTCAGAGGGGTCGTCCCGTTGAACAGCCACGCCCTCAATGTTCAGATCGTTGGCGCCGAAAATCACACCGGGAAGCGAACCGCTGAAAAAGACTGCTGCCGATAAAATCACAAGCACAGCAAGCGATATTCCGATCCAGTTCTTCATAGCGCCAACTTTCCGGTTTCACTTTAGTACTGTTAGACCATTCGCCGGTTGTTCGCCATGGGTGCCAATCGCGCGCACCGCAGAACCGTCGAGCGGTTTGCCCACCGCTTCGGCGAAACGCTCATGATACAGCGGGTGTTCGGTCCCCATCAGGCGATCCCACCAGGTAAAATACAGACCGAAATTCCAGCCCGCTTGCGCATGATGCAAATCATGATGCGTGACCGTGGTCATCCAGTCGAACATGGGCCGACCGGAACGCCTCGACGGAAACAGCTCATAGCCGCAATGACCAATCGCGTTGCGCAGGATCATGTGAATGAGAAACAGAATAATCGCCAATATTGACGTCGGCATAAGAAAGGTCGCGATCGGCAGGAAGATCGCATTGATCGTCGCCTCCGCCATATCGAATGAGTAGGCTGTCCATGGGCTTGGGTTTTTCGACTTGTGATGGGTCCGGTGCCAGCGACGAAACAGCCGTGGATGGTGGATCAGCCGATGGGTCCAGTAGAACCAGGCGTCATGCAGGATGATGAGCGCGGCAAGGTTAAACGCAAAATACAGCCAGCCGCGCTCGGCAATGTCGAAATAGGTCGGCAATAGACCCGCCTCTGCGG
>CAMYNO010000229.1 GCA_947259815.1 uncultured Parvularculaceae bacterium | reverse complement strand
GCGTAGAACCGAATATTCGCAATATCAGCAACCGACGGTCAGGTTGATCGAGGGGCGCGCCGGGATCCTGGCCGAGCGCCTCGGCGACGCCGCGACGCCGATCAGGATCGCAAAGAGCCAGACTCGCAAGACATCATACTGGGCGGCGCGGCGACGCATCTTCCTTAAAAAAATGAGAATGCGCGCAACGTTCCGGGTCATGACTTTTCGATATGGCTCCTGCAGATAATGTTCATATCAGTATTCCGCGCGCAGTCTAAATGTCACGATATGATTAACACCGCATTCATCCTGCTTTGGCATTGTGTCGCCTAATTCTTACAGGCAGCAGGGCAGGCGAAATCATGACGGCTCCAACGTCGACGGCGACCCGCAATCCAGGCGACAAGATCGATCCAAAACGCGCGCGCGCTGCGTTGACGCGGTGGCGTCGCGGCGTCGCCGAGGCGCTCGGCCAGGATCCCGGCGCGCCCCTCGATCAACCTGACCGTCGGTTGCTGATATTGCGAATATTCGGTTCTACGCGCCGGCTGGGCGAGTTGTGCATGGCGCATCCGGCCGTTACCGCTGCGGCGTTGACGGAAGGCCCGTCAGCGGTTCTTGCGGAAACCGCACGCGATCTCGCCGCGCTCGATGGCGGCGTTGGCGGCCCGGATACGCTTCACGCGGCATTGGCGCCGTTGAAGAACCGCGCTGATATCGCGCTGGCAATCGGGGAACTTGGCGGCAAGTGGAGCGCTGCGGAAGCGACCGCCGCCCGCACTGATTTCGCCGAACGGCTGTTCGATACGGCGTTGCGCTGGCTGGTGCGCGCCGCGGTGAAACGCGGTGAGCTGACCGTCGCGGATGACAAAAATATAATGAAAGGCGTTTGCGCCGTCGCCGGCGGCGATTTTGCCCATGAGGATCTGGCGCCCTACGGCCCGCTGGAAATTTTCGTTCTATATGACGAAGGCGCTTTCCCCGGCCCGGCGGCGCGCGGCGCTGACCGTGTCTTCGTTCGCGTAGGCGCGGAACTGCGCGAGGCGTTTGAGGGAAAGCCCGGCGACTATCCGCTCTTTGCCCTGAAAACGCCGCTTGGCTCCGGCGTTGGCGGCGCCGGTTTCACCGACAGTATCGCGCGGGTGCGCAAAAACGCAGAAGGCCCGCAAAGCCATGCGTTCCGCAGCTGGCTTGCAACGGCGCGCATTGTCGCCGGCGACCGGTCTGCGGGCGGCGCCTTCCTTGAGGATATTGAAGACAGCATCTGGGGCGGGGCGCCCATTCTGAATGATGAATTGCGCGCGGCGCTTTCGAAGGAAAGCGATGATCCGCGTGCGGCGTTTCGCAGGATCGCAGAATTATGCCGGCTTGCCATTGGCGGCTCGCGTCCGGTATTTCGCACCGCCTCGGCTCGCGAAGTCTTCGAAACCGCGGCGGCGTCGCAGGCGCTCAGCGCCGATGCGGCGCGTCGTCTGGTCGCCGGGGAAGAGCTTGCCCATCTCGTTGTCTCGCGTGCGCAGATGATGAAGGGCGGCGCGGCGATGGATGTCGTGCGCGAAGACGAGCAGGAAGCGCTCGCATGCCTGTGCGGCTATAATGACTATGCATCGCTTGCCGCCGCGCTTGACGGCGCCCGTATCGACGCCGGCAATACCCTGTCTCGCATGATACGCGGGCCTCATGCTGAGGTGGAACGCTACCAATCGGACGAAGAGGATTGTCAGGATGCGGATAAGCTGGAGGATCTTGGCTTTTCCAATGGCGAGACTTTATCGGCAGCCGTCGATGGCTGGGCGTGGCGCGCGACCGAAGATGGCGGCGACAAGCGCTTTTCTGCATTGGCGCCGGGATTGTTGACGGCGATTGGCGAAACCCAGCGCCCCAATCAGGCCGTGCGGTTGTTCGACCAGCTTGTCTGCCTGACCGAAGAGAAATCGGAATTGTTCGCCATGGTCGCTGAAACCGCGCCGCAACGCGAACCGCTGATCGACGCGCTTGGCTGTTTCGCCGGCGCGATTCAGCCGCTGACCCGGACCCGCGCCGGCGTCGCCGCCTTTTTCGAAAGGCCCGGTGCGGAAACGCCGCAAACTGGTACGGAATGGTTGTCGCGATATACGCCGCCGAAATTTGAAGGCGATGAGCCTCTTGCCGACTACGCGGCATGGCGGCAGGACGTCATTGCACGGATTGCTTTTTGCGCATGCGGCGGCGCCACCTCTTTCGACGCGGCGGCTGAAGCGCTTGATGCAATTCATGCCCGCACGCTTGGCGACGTATTCGACTATGCCCGCGAAACATCGCCATCGGCGGAAGGCGGCGCCGCGGAAAAAATCGCGCTTCACATTTTCAATGGCGCCGGTGCGCATCTTCCGGGCGCGGCGACGTGCATCGGGTTTATCGCCGATGATGAGCTTGGCGATGCCGGCAACGCCTTTGCACAGCGTTTTATGGGCATGCTCGGTGAATTCGGCGACGGCGTTTTCGCCATTACGCCTGATGTTTCGCATCGCCCGTCCGGCGTCAGCGGCGCACTGGCGCCAGGACTTAAGGCCTTCAAATCATACGTTCAATCGGAGGCTGTCGCCTTTGACCAGATCATGCTGGGGCGGGCGCAAGTTCTCGCTGGCGGGGACGATATTGTCGACGCCGCCCGTGACGCTCTTCGCGGCGCCGTGGCTGGCGGGCGCCGCGCCGATATTCTCTTCCGCGACCTCGACCGCGCCCGCGCACAGAAGATGCGCCGCGAACGGGCCAATTCCGATTGGGATATCGACAAGCTCGAAGGCGGCCGCGTTGACGTGGAACTGGTCGTCAGCACGCTGATCTACCGTCACGCATCTGCGCTGCCCGCGGTTCAGCATGAAAATGTCTATGACGCCATCGACGCCATGGCCCGCGCTGACGTGATCGCAGACGATACGGCGCAGGCATTGAAATCGGCGCGCGCCTTCTGGACGCGAATGCAGACGGTGCGGGCGTTGGCGCAATGGAGCGATCCGGTGCGCGATCCGATCCGTCCGCGCTTTGGCCGTCTGATTGCCAGAGCCGCCGGCGTTGACAAATTTGAGCAGGTCCGCCCGATCATGCGCGGCTATGCTGATGACGTCTCGCGCTTCTATGCCCAGCTCGTGCTTGGCAGACCGTCTCTCAGCGTCATCGCTCAGAAGGCCGGCTAGAGGCGTCATAAAATCAATCAGGGTCAGGAACGCCGCTCTGGATTCTGGTTTTAACGCATTTTCTTGATGCGAACCGGTATCCACTTCGTTTGAAAATGCTCTAACCCAACAGCCGATTCAGCACATAGACGCGCAGCGCAGACGCCAATCCCGGCGGCGGGCTGCGTTTCAGGCGATCGCGATCAATTCGGGAAATCAGGGCCGCGAGGCTTTTGCCATCGCTGCGCGCGTAATTATCCAGCGCCGCCCAGAACTCGGGCTCCAGCGCAACCGATGTGCGGTGGCCATTCAGGGTGACAGAACGTTTGCGCATAAAAATAGCGAACCGGCCAGCGAGGAGCCCCCGTTCGCCGCCGGTTCGCCGCCGAAAATCAAGGCCTAAATGACCTTGTTGGCGTCTTTTAGTTCTTGGTCCAGTCGTCCAGCCCGTGCGAGCGGATTTTCGCGGTCGCGAGGGCGACACCGTCGATGATGCCGGCCATGTGCGACACGGCCTCTGGATCGGCGTTCGACAGATCCGCGCCGAGCGCGCTGTAAACGGATTCAATATCGATATTGTTGGCGAACAGGAATTGCGCCAAGAGCAGGCGCGTCTGGCTGTCCGAAGGCTTGGCGTCACTCATGATGTTCGTTCCTTTTCCGGCAGTCTTTGTCTCAGATTCTTACAATGGCGCTGGTGCGCCTAACCGGGAAGAGCAATTTCCGGTCCAGTTTTGCGCCGGGCGCGCTCTGCACCGCCAAAAGCCGCGCCATGACGCGATTCTCGACCCGTCATGACACGATTTTCGGTGAATTCTGTGTCAGGATTGGCTTCAGTGCGTTGCGCCGCCGGACGCGTCGATAAGGGTTAAATGATCCCCGTGAAGAAAACCGAGAAAATCGAAATCCGCGTCTCGCCAGAAGAAAAAGAGGCCCTGTCGTCCGCGTCGCGGTCGGAAGGGCGCACGGCGAGCGATGTCCTGCGCGAGCATGTCCGCCGCTATGTGGACGCCGCGGCGATGCGCGGGGAAGGCGCCAAGAAGGAGAAGAAAATGTCCTGGATCAGCAAAGCCGCCTATGTGGCCCTCGGCGCCGCTGTCAGCGTTCCCGCCGTGATGTTCGCCGCCGCCGATGACAACCCGTCGGCGCCCGGATTTGAAATCCACATGACTCTGGAGGAGCAGAGCGGCGATCAGCACCCGATACATTATCGTGCGCAAACGCGCATCCCGCTGGGTCGTTCCGAACCGACGATGCTGACCATGCCTTCGGGCGAAAGCGACGGGTATCGCGTGGCTATCGTGAAGAAGAACAACGCCGACAAGACGTTTCATTTCATCTTCAATATTTGCCGGGAAACGGCGGATGGGTGCGATAAGGTTCTATCGCCTGGCATTGTAACCGCATTCGGCGGCCATTCATCGCTTCGCGTTGGCGGCGCTGGCGCAGTGGAAGTCGATATCAATATTTCATCGCGGGAAGGCTGACCGGCGCCGGCTGTGTCGCTATTGCGGCTTGATCATCTTTTCAGGCTTGACGATGCGATCATAATCTTCGGCGGATACAAAGCCGAGATTGACCGCTTCCTCGCGCAGCGTTGTGCCGTTCTTATGGGCGGTCTTGGCAATCTTGGTGGCGTTGTCATAGCCGATTTCCGGCGCCAGCGCCGTCACCAGCATCAGCGAACGCGACATCAGGTCGGCAATGCGCTCTTCATTGGCGACGATGCCGGCAACGCATTTTTCGGTGAACGATACTGCGCTGTCGGAAAGGATACGGATCGATTGCAGCGTGTTGTAGGCAATCACCGGTTTGAAAACATTGAGTTCGAAATGCCCCTGACTGCCGGCGAAGCTCACCGTCGTGTTATTGCCCATGACTTGCGTGCAGACCATGGTCAGCGCTTCGCACTGGGTCGGGTTCACCTTGCCCGGCATGATGGAAGAGCCCGGTTCGTTTTCGGGCAACGCAATCTCGCCAAGACCGGATCGCGGCCCGGACCCTAAGAGCCTGATATCGTTTGAGATTTTGAACAGGCTGACGGCGATTTCGTTCAGCGCCCCATGGGTTTCGACCATGGCGTCATGGGTCGCGAGCGCTTCGAATTTGTTCGGTGCGGTGACAAAGGAAAGCTTTGTATAGGCGGCGACTTCTTCGGCGAACTTTTCGGCAAAGCCGACCTTGGCGTTAATGCCGGTGCCGACGGCGGTGCCGCCCTGGGCGAGTGCGTATAGCCGTGGGAGAACGCCTTCCGCGCGTTCGATGCCGTTCGCAACCATTTGTACGTAGCCGGAGAATTCCTGCCCGAGCGTCAGCGGCGTT
>CAMYNO010000228.1 GCA_947259815.1 uncultured Parvularculaceae bacterium | reverse complement strand
GGATGATTTCAAGCAGCGGCATTTTCTCGACCGGCGAGAAGAAATGCATGCCGATGAACTGGTCAGGGCGCTTTGAATGTTTTGCCAACCCGGTAATCGGCAAGGTCGATGTATTGGAGGCAAAAATAACTTCGTCGCGAATGACGGCCTCGGTCTTTTTAATAACGTCGGCTTTAACGTCGGGATCTTCGAACACTGCCTCGATGATCAGATCGACATCTTTCAGATCATTGTAATCAGCCGTCGGCTTGATTTTAGCGAGAAATTCTTCCGCTGCTTCCTTTGTCATTTTTCCGCGCGAAACATTCTTGTCGAGAATTTTCTTTGAATACGCAACAGCATTATCCGCCGCGGCCTGATCCCGGTCGAGAACGATCACATTCATGCCGCCTTTGACGGTGACATGCGTGATACCGGCCCCCATCAGACCGGCTCCGAGGACGCCGACAGTCTTGATTTCCGACGGCGCTACATCTTTCGGGCGCGCTGCGCCTTTTTCCGCGGCCTGTTTGTTAATAAACAGGGTCCGGATCATGTTGCGCGTCTGGTCGCTCGCCAACAGCTTGGTGAAGTATTTCGATTCAATGCGGATCGCCGTGTCAAAAGGCACAATCGACCCTTCATACATGCACGACAAAATATACTGGATCGCCGGATAATTATGCCGGGTCTGCTTTTGCGCCATGGCGTTCGCAGCCATGAAGAACTGAACGCTTCGCGGGTCCATCGCGCCGCCGCCGCCGGGGAACTTGAAGCCTTTTTTGTCCCAGGGCTGCGTCACTTTCGGATTGGCCTTCACCCATTCTTTTGCCTTGGCGACCAGTTCGCCAACCGGGGCGACATCCTGGATCATGCCCTGCGCTTTCGCTGTCGCAGGATCGGTCGGCTTTCCGCTTGTGGCCATCATCGCAGCATTTTGCAGTCCGATAAGGCGCGGCAAGCGTTGCGTGCCGCCGCCGCCCGGCAGCAGCCCAACCATTGATTCCGGTACGCCAAGCTGCAATTTCGGATTATCCGCAACGACCCGATAGTGACAGGCAAGCATAAGCTCCAAGCCGCCCCCAAGCGCCAGGCCGTTCACCGCCGCAGCAATGGGTTTTGCGTGCGCGGTTCCCTTGCTCAGTTCCTTGGCGCTAGCGCCCCCGGTTTCCAGCTTGCGAAGCATGGCGTTCAAGCCGAAGGCGGATTCAAAAGCTTCCTTCAGTGAGGCTGCCTCGGCCGAGCCGAGCATATTAAGATCGGCGCCAGCCAGAAAGCCGGAAGATTTCCCGGAAGTAATAACCGCGCCTTTAATCTCGTCATCCTCAACAATCCGCTCAACCGCGGCGCTAAAATCTTCAATCAGCGCCGCATTCCAGACATTCATCGACTCGCCGGGGAGATCGATTGTGATGAGGGCGATGCCGTCGGCGTCAACATCGAAAGAAAAAGTCTTGTATGTCATCTTTGTACGTCCTTCTTATTAGTTGACGCGTTCAATAATTGTCGCGGTGCCCATGCCGGCGCCGATACACAGAGTAATCAGCGCGGTTTCCTTATCGGAGCGCTCAAGCTCGTCGACCATCGTACCAAGGATCATTGCGCCGGTCGCGCCCAACGGGTGTCCCATGGCGATGGCGCCGCCATTCACGTTGATCTCATTGTGATCGATATCAAGCGCTTGCATGAAGCGAAGGACCACAGAAGCGAATGCTTCATTCAATTCCCACAGGTCGATGTCTTTTTTATTCATTCCGGCGCGGGCCAATACCTTCTTGGCGGCGAACTCCGGTCCGGTAAGCATGATTGTCGGCTCGGAACCAATTGACGCCGCCGCACGAATGCGCGCGCGAGGCTTAAGGCCGAGCTTTTTGCCAATCTCTTCATTACCGATCAACACTGCCGCGGCGCCGTCGACAATTCCTGAGGAATTGCCAGCGTGATGAACATGGTTGATTTTCTCAAATTCAGGATATTTTTGCAGAGCCACGGCATTGAACCCGAACTGCTCCCCCATCATTGAAAATGAAGGGTTGAGTGCGCCAAGGCTTTGCATGTCTGCATTTGCCCGCACCGTCTCGTCATGGTCCAGCACTTCTTCGCCCAGAACATCCTTCACCGGCATGATGGATTTGGCGAACCGCTTTTCTTCCCAGGATTTTGCCGCGCGTTTCTGGCTCTCAACCGCGTAAGCATCGACATCGTCGCGGGAAAAACCATATTTGGTTGCGATCAGGTCGGCTGAAATACCTTGCGGGACGAAATAGGTCTTAAATGCAACCGCAGGATCGGTCGGCCATGCGCCGCCATCGGAACCCATAGGCACGCGGCTCATCGCTTCAACACCACCGCCAATGGTCAGGTCAGCTTCACCCGCTTTTACCTTCGACGCAGCAATATTCACCGCTTCAAGGCCCGATGCGCAAAACCGGTTGACGTGAATACCCGCGGTCGATTCGTCATACCCGGCATTGAGAATTGCCGTCCGCGTGATTACCGCGCCCTGCTCTCCAACCGGGGATACGCAGCCCATGGCGACATCATCGATTTCCGCCGTGTCGATTTCATTTCGGTCACGAACCGCCTCGAGCACCTGGGTTGCCAGCGAAACCGGCGTAATTTCGTGCAGAGATCCGTCGGATTTGCCTTTGCCGCGCGGCGTGCGCACGGCGTCGTAAATATATGCGTCTGTCATGGGGTAATGTCCTTTCGGCGTTGATCTGGCACGTATTTTTGCGCCGTGACCGGCTCTGCAGTTTCGACCGTCTAGGTATGCGCAAGGGGCCGTTTTCGCAATGGCGCAATGCAGTGGGATTTGGCGGCTTTTGAATGTCAATTCCAGGATCGAAATCCGGGATGACAGGTTCCCCCAAAATCGCTATTGGGCAAGGGTAATCAACATGTTGCCTGACTTTTCATGCCCCAGAAAGACACCGACTTGACAAGGTTGCGCACAGCGTTGCGCGCAAAC
The DNA here is from genome assembly GCA_947259815.1 of uncultured Parvularculaceae bacterium. Lineage (GTDB taxonomy): Bacteria > Pseudomonadota > Alphaproteobacteria > Caulobacterales > Parvularculaceae > Hyphococcus. The sequence goes on along the minus strand of CAMYNO010000228.1, from coordinate 2,483 downwards.
ACGCTGGCGGATGAGGAAGACTGCGCTAGGCGTTTAGTTTCCCTTACAGACCTCGATCAGGCGAGCCGGGTGAGCGCGCAACACCGTGCGGCCGAATTCGTAGAGCGCGCCCGCGCTAATGCCATGCGTTCCGGCTTGATCGACAAATTTTTACAGGAATACGGCCTTTCCACCGCCGAGGGCGTCACCTTGATGCGGCTCGCAGAAGCTTTGTTGCGCACCCCCGACGCGGCCACGGCGAATTCCCTGATTGAGGACAAGATTGAAGCCGGCGACTGGGCTGCTCATAAGGGCAAAAGCCCCTTCCCCTTGGTCAATTTCTCAACGCGCGCCCTGATGCTGACCGCCGCATGGCTCGACGATGTAGAAGCTAATGATCCTCTGAAGCGAATGGCCCGGGCGACCAAAGACGTTCTGGACCGTTTGGGCGAGCCCGTGATCCGCGCCTCGGTCGCGCAAGCGATGCGCATCATGGGCGAGCATTTCGTTCTGGGCGAAACGATCGACGAAGCGATGCGCCGCGGCCGCAAATTCGCAAGCCTTGGCTATCGCTTTTCATTCGACATGCTCGGCGAGGCTGCCCACACAGCAGCTGACGCTGATCGTTATTTCAACGACTATGAAAATGCTATCGGCGCGATAAGCGCTCATTCGGGCGACCAGCATGCCGCAGAAAATCCGGGCATATCAGTCAAGCTGTCGGCCCTTCATCCGCGCTATGAATATGGCAAAAAAGAACGTATACTGAGCGAGTTGGGTGAGCGCGTTGCGATACTCGCTCGTCAGGCGAAAACCGCCAATATGGGGTTCAATATCGATGCGGAGGAAGCGGATCGACTGGATCTCTCGCTCGACATCATAGAACGCCTTATGCGCGATCCCACACTTGGCGACTGGGACGGGTTTGGCGTGGTGGTGCAAGCCTATCAACGCCGCGCGCCAAATGTTCTCGACTGGCTCGCCACCCTGTGCCGTGAAACGGATCGACGAATTATGGTTCGCCTTGTCAAAGGCGCCTATTGGGACTCCGAGATCAAGCGCGCGCAAGTCATGGGGCTTGAGAGCTATCCGGTTTACACGCGCAAAGCGACGACCGACCTTTCCTATATCGCCTGCGCACGCAAACTACTGTCTGCGGCGGATGCATTCTACCCACAATTTGCGACCAACAATGCGCTGACTGCCACGACCGTCATGGAGATGGCGGGCGAATATCGGGATTACGAATTTCAACGCCTGCACGGCATGGGCGAAGCGCTTCACGACAGCCTAATCGAGACAGGCTGCGCGTCTCGAATTTACGCGCCCGTCGGCGGGCATAAGGAGTTATTGCCCTATCTCGTGCGCCGATTGCTTGAAAACGGTGCAAACTCGTCATTTGTGAACCAACTCATTGATCCGGATATGTCCGTAGACGACATTGTCGCCGATCCAATCGCCGAGATCGCCGAGATTGAAGTACTTACCAACCCCAACATCCCTGCGCCGCGCGATCATTTAAACGGCCGCCTCGCCGCCAAAGGATGGGACGAGACTGATCCGGACACGGTAGCAACACTCCTATCGGTTGAACTGAACCGAATATCGGCTTCGCCTATAATAAATGGCGACACTGTCAGAGGAGAAGCTGAGCCGGTGCTCAATCCGGCATTCGCCCGAAAAGCCATCGGTGATGTTGTTTCCGGAACACCGTCCGATGTTGAACATGCGTGCCTTATCGCCGCAAACTTCGCAGATGAATGGACGGCAACACCAGCGAAACAGCGCGCTGCGAGTTTGAGGAACGCCTCCGCCCTGCTCGACGAACGCGGCGAGCATTTCATGGCCTTAGCGGTCGCAGAGGCGGGAAAAAGCTGGGTCGACGCTATCGCCGAAATTCGCGAAGCGGTCGATTTTCTTCGTTACTATGCGGATGGATGCGAAACGCTTGAAGGCCAGCCAATAGGCGTCGTCGCCTGTATCTCACCGTGGAATTTTCCCCTCGCGATTTTCTTGGGGCAAGTTAGCGCTGCGCTCGCCGCCGGTAATTGCGTTATCGCCAAGCCTGCCGAACAAACACCGCTCATCGCATATGAGGCGGTGAAATTGCTACATGAAGCTGGCGTTCCGGTCGGCGCCTTGCATTTCATCCCCGGCAATGGGCCCGGCGTCGGCGCCCCGCTCGTCGCCCGTCCCGAGATTGGCGGCGTTGTGTTCACCGGCTCCACCGCAACGGCCAAAGCGATCAAAAAGACGCTGGTAGAAACGGGACGCCACGACGTTTCACTGATCGCGGAAACCGGCGGCATCAACGCGATGATCGTCGATTCAACGGCGCTGCTCGAACAGGCTGTAACAGACACGGTCGATTCCGCTTTTCAAAGCGCCGGCCAGCGTTGTTCCGCCTGCCGGGTCGTATGCGTTCAGGAAGATATTTTCCCGCGTTTTACAGAAATGCTGGCCGGGGCCATGGCGGAATTAAGCATCGGCTTCCTTAACCGAAG
>CAMYNO010000227.1 GCA_947259815.1 uncultured Parvularculaceae bacterium | reverse complement strand
CCTTCGCCGGCCTCCATGATTTCCAGCCAGCTTTTCGCATTGCCGATGGCGGCGTTGATTTTGGTTTGCGAGCGGATGATCCCCGCGTCGTTCATTAAGCGTTCGATTTTCTTCGGCGTATAGCGCGCAATCTTTTCCGGATTAAACCCGTCGAACGCTTTGCGAAAATTATCGCGCTTATAGAGAATGGTGCGCCAGGAAAGGCCCGCCTGAAAACCATCGAGGATGAGTTTTTCAAAAAGCGCGCGGTCGTCATATTCCGGCACGCCCCATTCTTCGTCATGGTATTGGCGATAAATTTCGTCGTCCGCCGGCGCCCACAAACAATGCAGTTTTGCTTTCGCCGCCACTATTCCTCATCCTCCATGTAAAGCGGGCGGGAAAGCGTGATGGTGCGGTCGCCGGCAATGAACGGTTCGCTCGCTTTTTCCATGCGGTCGAGGCGAACAAGCGCAAGCGCGCGCCCTTTCGCGCCGGAGAGGATATGTCCGATGGTTGATTCACCGGATGTAATGGGCGCGCCGCTTTCCGGCGCGTCGCCGTCAAACGCAGCAATGAGCGTGCGTTTGCGAACCTCGCCCTTGCGCTTCATGCGGCTGGCGACTTCCTGGCCGATGAAACACCCTTTTTTATAATCGACGCCGTAAAGCAGATCGAAATTGACATCCATGGGGAAGACTTCGTCGGAGCCGAAATCCTCGCCCCATTCGGGAACGCCGGCGGCGATTCGCTTGGCGTGGAAATCCTGCAGCGACATGGCGGGGAGGTCGCCCGCCTCGCCGACAGAGCGGTCGCCGTAATCATAGATCAACACCGCCAGCGTCTCGTCGATTTCGATCTCGACCTTCGCCCGCAGGCGATAGACCATGAGCCGGCGCATGAAGACTTCCGCCGCGCGCTGGTGGATGTCGAACCAGTATCCCTCCGGCGCCTTGTGGATATAAAAATCGAAAAGCACCTTTCCCTGCGGCGACAACAGCGCGGAAAAACAGCGATCCCTGCGCGGCGGGCCGTTGGTCACGAGGCCATTCAGGAAAGAAGACGCATCCTCGCCGGAGACGGTGACGATAGCGCGATTGGTCAGACGTTTAAGCGTATCCATCGTCGCCATTTAATGCGGCTGCGCCTATTTGCAAAGTCATTTGGCCTCGGCGTAGAAAGCGTTCATGACCGAAAACCCCATAAGGCTTGAAATTCGCCGGCCCGATGACTGGCATGTGCATCTGCGTGACGGCGCCATGCTGGGCGCGGTCGCCGGCTTTACCGCGCGCCAGTTCGCCCGCGCCATCATCATGCCGAATCTTGCGCGCCCGGTGACGAGTGTGGCGGCGGCGACGGCCTATCGCGAGCGCATCATGGCGGCGGTGGGGGAGGCCGACTTCACGCCGCTGATGACCTGTTATCTGACCGACGAGGCCGATGGCGAGGAAATAACGCGCGGCGCGGCGGAGGGTGTATTTACCGCGTGCAAGCTTTACCCGGCAAATGCGACGACTAACTCCGCCCATGGCGTGACGGATATCCGCAACATTTATCCGGCGCTGGCGGCGATGCAGCGCGCCGGCGTGCCGCTGCTTGTGCATGGCGAAGTCACAGACAGCGAGATTGATGTGTTCGACCGCGAGGCGGTATTTATCGAGCGGGTGCTGGCGCCGCTGGCCGGCGATTTCCCCGAGCTGAAAACTGTCTTCGAACATGTCACGACAGCCGACGCGGTGGAATTCGTAACGGCCGCCGGCGCCAATGTCGCCGCGACGATCACGCCGCATCATCTGGAATATAATCGCAATGCGATGTTTCAGGGCGGGTTGCGTCCGCATTATTATTGCCTGCCGGTCGCCAAGCGGGAACGGCATCGACTGGCGCTCCGCAAGGCGGCGACATCGGGCTCGGAGAAATTCTTTCTGGGTACGGACTCTGCGCCGCACCCGGCGGATGCAAAAGAGTCCGCCTGTGGCTGCGCCGGCGTGTTCAATGCGCCTTTCGCCATTGAGAGCTATGCAAAGGTTTTCGAAGAAGAGGGTGCGCTTGACAAGCTGGAGGGGTTTGCGAGCCTTAACGGCCCGAAGTTCTATGGCCTTCCCGTCAATGAAGAGCGCGTGGTGCTGGAGCGGACAGGCGTGACGGCGCCCGAAGAATATGGCGCTGGCGGCGCGCGGCTTGTGCCGTTTCATGCGGGTGAAACGCTGGCGTGGCGGTTTATTGGCGCGGCGGATTGAACGCGCTAAAAGCGGGTTGCCGGCCACGTGGTGCGCTTACGCCCGCTCATCCCGGACTTGATCCGGGATCCATTGGAAATGTTAGAGCGCATCCACAAAAAGTGTAAGCGGTTTTTGGGTTCGCACGCGCGGTCACGAAAGATTCCAGACTGCGCTCATGATTCGAAGAATCGTGAGCGCAGTCTAGTTGCGCGCTGCGATCTTTTCTGGATTCCGGCTTTCGCCGGAATGAGGGCGAAGGGTCTTTTATTCCGCATCCTGAGGAATTGTAAGCAATAACGGGCCGTCCTCCTGCGCCGTCTCGCGCAGGGGCGCCGATAACCGCTCGACAAGACGGCGGGCAAAGAGTGCGCGGGCGGCGGCGTGATCGCGAGCACGCGTTGAGCAGCGCGGGAAATGATCGCCCGCATTACGATAACCGGCGTTAAAACGCTGCACCATTTCTTCGCGCGCGTCATGTTGCGGCTGTTCGAGGTCCACAAGCTTCTTCATCCGCTCGCGCCAGATATCCGATTCAAGACGAGGCTCACAGATGCGCCTGATGTGGTGCAGTTCGCCGAAGACGCTTGCCAGTTCGATGAGGTCGTTCTGGCGCTGCTGATAGTCGTTCGCCGTCTGCGATTGCGCTACGGCGCCGCCGGTCATTATTATCAGTATAAAGAATATATATCGCATCATGGCGCCGAAAATCCCTGCGCCGGATATATAACGCAATTGCGGCGGCATTTCGACCTTACTGACCATTCGCCTTTTCCCGTGCGTCAATCGCCATGACGAGGGCTCGCCGCGTTTCGTCCCAGGCGAGGCGACGTCTGGCCTCGTCAAATGAAACGAACTCTGTGTCCGCCGCGTCATCGGCGGCGACGGGCTCGCCCGTGCGCCATTCTCCGTAATAATCGACCATCACTATGTGATCGGTCTGCCCGGCCTCGCCGGGCGTTGCTTCGAAAACGCCAATGAGGCCGGAAATCTCAACTTCGATCCCGGTTTCCTCCATCACCTCGCGCCGGGCGGCGTCTTCAAGGCGCTCGCCGAATTCCAGCCCGCCGCCGGGAATGGACCAGTGGCCCAGAAATGGCGGTTTGCCGCGCCGGACCAGCAGCACCTCGTCGCCGCGAAAGACGACGGCGCCGACTCCTATCCGAATGATTTCATCCTTTGCCATGGGCGCCCTATACTCCGATCTCATGTGCGGGCGCTATCATCTCAATTCGACGCCGGCGGAAGTGGCGAAGCATTTCGATGTGGACGTGCGGGATAATTTTCCGCCGCGTTATAATGTTGCGCCGACGCAGCCCATTGCCACCATCCGGATGAATGAGATGCGCAAACGCGAATACGCGCTGATGCGCTGGGGTTTTGTGCCGAGCTGGGCGAAGGGCGATTATCTGCAACGTCTGGCGTCGAAGCCGTTGATTAACGCCCGCGCCGAGACGGCGGCGGAAAAACCGACTTTTCGCAGCGCGTATAAGCGGCGGCGATGTCTCATTCCCGCTGATGGGTTTTATGAATGGGAGGGCAAGGCCGGGGCCAAGCAACCCTATAACATCATGCGCGGGGGGCTCTTCGGGTTTGCGGGCCTCTGGGAAACTGCGGTCGACCCCGATGGCGGCGAGATCGACACCTGCGCCATTCTCACCGTTGCGGCGGGGCCGGATGTCAAAGCGCTGCACAGCCGCGAGCCATTGGTTATTGCGCCGGCTCATTACGAACTCTGGCTTACCGCGGATGAGCGCGATCTGGACTATCTCGACGATCTCCTGCATCCCCCGCCAAAGGGAACCTGGCGCCATTATCCGGTTTCCAAGGCGGTGGGCAGTCCGCGTAATGACGGACCCGACCTCCTCAAGGAGGTGGTGCTCTGACGCGATGGCGGCGCAGGTTTTACGCCGGCTTTCGTCAAATGTGGGGCGCCATACGCCCGCAGGGCTATTTTGAATTTCATACGCCAGGTTTTTCTGCTCCAATACTCCGAACCTTAATACGCTACGGAGAGTGACGCTGTGTCGAAAACCGCGATCTGTTACGTTACCGACAAGGGCTATCTGTTCCCGTCGCTCCTCTCCGCCGTGCAGGCGCGCGCCCATGCGCCCCGGGCCGCCGACGACATCTATATTTTTGTGACGATGTGCGACGACGAGGCATTCGCCATATTCCAGTCCGTCGGCCGCGAAGAGGGCATTCATGTCGAAAGGATGTCGCAAGGATCGCTCGACCTTCTCAATGACGTTTCTCAATTTGGCGGCGACAGCCTCAGCGGAAAAATTCCGCTTAGTTCTTTCGGGCGCCTTTTCCTCGATCTGGAACTCCCGAAGGGTGTTTACGACCACGTTTTCTACATCGACGGCGATACCCAGATTATTGCGGACCTGACGCCGATGCTGGAGTTTCCTGTCCCTGATGGCGGTGTTGTCGCGTGTCGGGACTACTTTTCTCTTATGCGCCATGCGGATGAGGAATGGGTGCGCACACGGATAATGAACTGGCGAAAGCTCAACCTGCCTGAAGAGGCTTTGCCGCGTTACTTTAATGGCGGCGTGATGAAGTTTCGCATGGCCGACTTTCCCGATATTCGCGCCGCTGCAATGCAAGCGTGGTCGGATGGGGCCGACCGTTTCGTCGCCCACGACCAGGATGCGCTTAACGTCTGTCTGCACGACAAAACAGCGCTGGCGTCCATTCGCTGGAACTTTCCGCGTTTTATGCTCGGCTTGCCTGTCGAAGAGGAACTCAAACCGGCGATTGTGCATTTCGTTTCCCACCCAAAGCCATGGCATGGTCGCTTTCCGCCGTTTACGGATAAATGGGTGGCGCCGTATGAGGAAATCGTTGCCAGGCACCCACGGCTTGCGCCCTATCGCCCGACACTCGATATCCCGCACCGCGCAGTCTACACTTGGCGGGCGCTCAAAATTCACGTCGCAAACATCCTTTCCGGCGGGCGTCGTCAGGATTTTGACGCGAGCGAGTGTTCTGCGGGGGAAATTTAGATCCGCGTCGGCGGCAAATTATTCCGAATACCAAGTCTGTCATCTGTACATCAACAAGCATGGGTAGAGATTAGCGCCTGTTGAGAAAGTGACGATAACTATCGACCGAAAGCGGGTTTCATGGCCGAATTTACGGTTATTGGGGTAGGGAGGGATAGGCATTCGCGTTTTTGGGGCGCTGTGAATTTCTCCCGTTTCCCCGCTTCTGGAAATAGATCCATTGCGCCAGGGCGCGCATGGGCGGGGTGAAGAGCGTTGCGTTAAGAAGGGCGTTGGGCGGCGCGGCGGACCAGGCCCGGCGCATCCATGTCTTAAGGCCGAAACGCGGATAGTCGCGCGCCATCAAGGCGCCGGGATCGGCGCCGCCATCTTGCAGATATTCTGAGATCGCGGCGCCGGCGCGCCGTCCATACTGGAAGGCGAGGCGAATGCCGCCGGCGGTGAGCGGCGAGACAAGGCCCGCTGCATCGCCTGTCAGCAATACGCGGCGGGTCGACAGGGGCGAGACCAGCCCGCCACAGGGGATGGGGCCGGAGCGTTTTGCCTTCACCTCGCAATTCCAGAGCGCAAAGTGGGAATCGATCCGTTCAAGGAATTTTGTAAAATCCGGTTTGCGCCGGGCGCCAAAGGGACTGTCAGAGACGGCAAGGCCAACCTGCGTCAGTCCGGCGCCGGGTACGACCCAGCCAAGATAACCGGGCGCCAGTTGCGCATCGACAAAGCAATGGAGGAAGTCCGGATCGACTGTCGGTGATTCCTCAAACTCCGTTTCCATGCCGACGAGAAATTCCCTGTTCCGACCAAGGCTGAAGCATTTTGCGACTTGCGATTTCGCGCCGTCGGCGCCGAGAAGGTATCGCGTCTTGATATTGAGGCCGTGAATATGGACGAGGTCGCCGGCAAGCGTCGCGTTTTCAAAGCGCGCGCCGAACATGAGCGTTGCCCCGGCGCGGCGCGCCTCGGACGCAAGCCAGCGCATGATGGCCGGCGTATCCGTCGCCAGGAAATAATATCCCGGTGCATAAAGATCGGTATAATGATGGTTTGGCGCGTAAAGTCGCACGCCCGGTATCTTGCGGGTAAGGGCGGCGGGGATATCGCATTCCGCGACCGCTTCCTTGACGAGGATGCCGGTGGTTCGAACCCGCGCGCCCGGTTCTTTCTTGGCGTCGAGGACGGCGACTTTAAGGCCGCGATGGGCGGCGGTGCGGGCCGCGACCAGCCCGGCGAAGCTCGCGCCGACCACGACCAGATCGAAGTGAAGCGGATCGCAATTGTCGTTGCTGCAGTGCATGAGGCCTCTCCCGTCGCCGACGCGTCGATAATTCATAATCGCGGCGACAATCGGGCCGCAGTTTGGAATTCACGAGACGCGGCGCAAATGCTAGCGTGTCGGCAAAAAACTGCCGGGAGGACGTCAATGGACGAGGAAAACAGGGCTGCATTTTTTAACGAGCATAATGCGCCTTTCGCGAAGATGATCGGCGTTCACATGACCGTCGCTACCAGCGAACGGATCGAGGCCGAAATGGTCGTAACGCCCGACCATTGCACCTTGCCGACTAATCTCCATGGCGGCGCGATCATGGCGTTTGCCGATAACCTTGGCGGCTGCGGCGCTTTTTTGAACCTGCCCGAAGGCGCAACGACATCGACGGTTGAGTCGAAAACAAATTTCCTGCGCCCGGTTCCTGTCGGCCAGACGGTGAAAGGCGTGACGACCCCGGTGAATATCGGCCGTACGCTGCAGGTCTGGAAGACGGAAATCTTCCGCGAAGACGGCAAGCTCGCGGCGGTGGTCACGCAAACCCAGATCGTTCTTGCGCCAAAATAAGAGGAAGACGCCAATGTATGACATGACGCTGACCGAATCCTATTTTCCGGCGCTGGAGGGGCCCGACCCCGCGCCGGTCACCATTGGCGATGCCTTGCGCGCGAGCGTTGCGGCGGCGCCCGAACGCCCCGCGCTCAAGGAACTGGGTTTTGACGGTGAGATACATCGCGTCTGGACTTATGAAGCCTTATTGCAGGATGTGGAGCGGCTGGCGCGCGCGCTCGCATCGCGCCATGAGGCGAAGTCGCGTGTCGCCGTCTACGCCAACAATGTGCCCGAATGGATATTGCTTGAACTTGCCTGCGCGCTGGCGGATGTGACGCTGGTGACTATCAATCCCGCCTATCAGAAGCGGGAGTTGAAGTTCGTCCTCGAACAGTCGCGCGCGGAAGCGATCTATTACGTCGCTGGTTTTCGCGGCAATCCCATGCAGGAAATCGCCGATGCGGTCTGCGATGAACTGCCCTCGATCAGGTATCGCATCTTGCTGAGCGATCACGATGCGCTTTACGCCGGCGAAAGTGAGGGTGAGTTGCGTGATCCGGACCCCGCCGATCCGGTGCAAATTCAGTATACGTCGGGAACCACCGGTTTTCCAAAAGGGGCGGTGCTCCATCATAACGGGCTGGTGCAGAACGCACGCGCCGTCATGACGCGAGGCAAGGTCACGGCGGGAGACGTATTCGTCAATAACATGCCGCTCTTTCACACGACCGGCTGCGCGATGATGGCGGTCGGCGGTTTCACTATCGGGGCGACCATGCTGCTCGCGCCAATTTTCGATCCGGACATGATTATCGGCGTTATCGCGCGGGAAAAATCCAAGTTTGTATTTGGCGTGCCGACCATGCTGGTCGCCCTCAACGATGCGGCGGAGAGGCTGGGCGCCGATATGTCGTCGGTGCGCTCGATCATGTCGGGCGGGGCGATGGTCGCGCCGGAATTGTGCAAACGGTCGAAGGACGTCATGGGCGCGCCGGTTCAGATTTTGTATGGACAGACCGAAAGTTCGCCGGTGATTACCCAGGCCTGGCAGGAAGACAGCCTTGAGGATCTGACGCAGACCATCGGTCAGCCCCTGCCCAATGTGGAAGTCTCTATTCGCGATCCGCAGACGAATGATGTAACGCCCGTGGGCGTACAGGGAGAGATATGCTGCCGCGGTTATCTTGTGATGATCGGCTATAATGACAATCCCGACGCAACCGCCGCCGCTATCGACAAGGATGGCTGGCTGCATACGGGCGATCTGGGGACGATGGATGCGCGTGGCTATGTGAAAATTACCGGCCGGGTGAAAGAAATGATTATTCGCGGCGGCGAAAATCTTTTCCCGGCGGAAATCGAAAACGCCATGCTTGAGCATTCAAGCGTTGCCGAAGTTGCGGTGGTCGGCGTATCCGATGAGAAATGGGGCGAGCAGGTCGCCTGCTTCATGCGCAGCGCCGATGGCGCCGAACATGCCGGTGCGGAGTTGAAAGCCTTTATCCGCGAACGGTTGAGCCCGCAGAAGACGCCGACCTATTGGGTCTGGGTGAAAGAGTGGCCGCTGACCGGCTCCGGCAAGATCCAGAAGTTCAAACTGCGCGAGGCGTTTGAAAAGGGCGAGTTTGGAAACCGCCTTGCCTAGGGGAAGCTACGATTAAGAACCGTCAAGGCGGCGCGTAATCAGCGCCTGCAGATCATTGGCGGCCGGGTTCACCAGCGCCAGAAGCTGGGAAATCTGCCGGGTGATTTCGTCGATCTTGTCCATGATCGTTCTGCGTACGGAGCGCTTTTTTTCCGATTCATATTGTGCGCGTAACGCCGTGCGTTCGGCGTCGAGACTGG
>CAMYNO010000226.1 GCA_947259815.1 uncultured Parvularculaceae bacterium | reverse complement strand
TGCAGGAAATATTGATTGACCGTGGTCAGTTCCAGCTTCAGCGCTTTGTTGAGGTGTTCGATTACTTTTTGGTCGCCCTTCACGCGGGAACTCTCCTATCCGAATCTAGAACCCCGAAAATAACGACCAACATGAGTTGCACAAGAACTAAGAGTGCAACCGCTTCGCAGTAGCGAGGATTTCTTTGCAAACGAATTTCAAACTCAGAAGGAAATGCGTTATTCCGCAGCGAGCACACTTTGCTCGGCGCTCGCGCGCTGCTCTTCGATGATCTCGGCAACATCATGCAGACATTTGCCGCACTGAGGACGGCGGCCACATTTGCGGAATACATCGCCGACGGAACGCGCATCGCGGCTGGCGGCGGCGAGTTCCTTATCCCGAATAGCGTTGCAGATGCAGATATACATTTGGGCCGGCGAAGTGAGTAGCGGACGCACAGCGCCCAATCGAAGACCTTCACCATACTGCAATTAAGAATGATTGTCAAACGCAAACCGCGCAGGCCATCAATTCCCGGCGCTGTCGGCGACCGGCATCTCCCCCAATGTAAGTTGAGGATCGACGAGCCGCCCACGCCATTTCATCGACCAGTGGAGATGCGGCCCGGTCGCCCGGCCCGTCGCTCCGACAGCGCCGATTATGTCGCCTTTTTCGACCCGCTGTCCCGGCTCCACATCAAGGCGCGACAGGTGCAGGAATGCGCTTTCGAGCCAGTGGCCATGGTCGAGCAAGACCAGCCCGCCTTCGAAATACATGTCGTTTTCGGCAAGGGTTATGACGCCCGGCGCCGGCGCGCGTACAGGCGTTCCCTGTCCCGCTGCGATATCGAGACCGGAATGGGGCCGCTTAGGCTCACCGTTGAGAATACGCTGCGACCCGAATACGCCGCTGATTCGCCCGGTCACCGGCCAGTCGAAACCGCTCGCCCAATCCGCGAGGCTTTGGCTCTTCTCGCGCGCGGCGTCTTTCTTCACCCGATCCGCAGCAATTTTCTCCAGCTGTTCCGCGGTGAAGCCGGAAACCTTTGATTGATCGAGGCCGTCGATCCGCTGAACGGGGAATTCACGATCTTCCAGTTCAATCGCCCGTCGCTCAATAGCGCCGTCGGGAAGCGTGACCACCAGCAACGCCGATAAGGCGCTGTCGCGCCCAAAGCCGAGAACAAAACGGCCATCCTCGCCGACCATGATCTTATCGCCATCGAGGCGCACATCTGCGCCGCTCTCGGTTTCACCAAAGACAAGCCCGCCCTGCGCGAACGATCCGGTAATGCGCACGCGTTCCAGCGTATCGCCAAAAACCTTCTGACGTTCCCCGACATCATCCATCGCCGCCTCGAAGGCTGCACGCCGCACCGGCGCCTCGTCAGCATCAATGTCGGAGAACTCAATCTTTGTTTCAGGCGGCGCCGTAGCAACAGCCGGCGACAGGGTTTCACCCTCAGCGGCGACACACGCTCCCACCGTCAACACCGTCATCACCGGCGCGAAAATTCTGATCATGCTCGTTCTCCATGTCCAAAACCGATCATCGCCGCCGCCGCATCGGCATAGGCTTCCTGCTTGTCGACATTCCAGTATCGCAGTTTCTTTAAGGGAATGCGCACATTGGTGATGGCGCACACCACATAGGAGCCGGGTTTGACGATGTGGAATTCGCCATCGTCATACTCAAGGGCGGCCTCGCCGCCAGGAGAGTCAAAGGGGTTCATGGGCCTATTCCTGATCGGTTGCGGCGGCGATTTCAAGACCGTCCGTGCGGCCCGCGCGCCCACCCGCACCGCACCCCCGCCCACCGCCGTCACATCAAAGGCGCTGCGGGCAAAAAGCCCGATTGTGGGGCGCCATTGGCAGCCGGGAAATCTGGCGTCACGCGGGATCGGTTCCAGCAATATGGAGGTCTTTATCATGCGTCACAGTCTACGGCGCCCCGGCGCGATGACGATAACTATCGACCAAATGCGGGATTCATGAAGATTCTCGCGCGATTGGTGTAACCGTTCAACAAATTCAGCTTCATTGTAGATGACATTCCGGCGGCGCTGTTTGTCAATTGGATCACCGGGCTTGTCCCGGTGATGACCAGGCAGGCATATTGAATCATATCAAAGGTCATTGCCGGGTTTATCCCGGCAATCCGGAAAGATGAAACGCCTAATCCTTCTTCGTCTCGCGCAGCACCTGCTTCACATAGGCGTCGATATCGAGATCGCCGATGGCGCGGCCCTTGATCCGCTCGCGAACTTTCGAGGGCAGTTCCGATGGATCAATCGGGCCGGCGCTGGCGATCGTCTGGCGAATGAGTTCCTTGACGGCGTCTTCGTCAGGTTCAGGTTTCCAGCCGGATTTCTTTTCGCTCATAGCCAACCGTTTTAGTTCAACAATGCGCCAGCCGGCGGCGAGGCATCGCCGCTTGCGCCGGAAAACGCAAAATGATCGCGCGATTCGACGCTCTCGCCATTGATGGTGAGCGCGCCTTCGTCGGCGGATATATTGAGAGTTGATCCGTCGGCGATCTTTCCGGCAAGCAGGAGTTCCGCAAGCGGATCCTGCAGCGATTTCTGGATGACCCGCTTCAGCGGCCGCGCGCCATAGATCGGGTCATATCCTTTATCGCCCAGCCATGTCCGCGCCTTGTCGTCGAGCGCAAGTGTAATCTTGCGATCAGCCAGCAGGCCGGAAAGCCGTGCAATCTGGATATCGACAATCGCATCCATATGCGCGCGGGCAAGCCGATGGAACAGAATGATCTCGTCGAGACGATTGAGGAATTCCGGTCGGAATTTCGCTCGCACGGCCTCCATCACCGGACCGCGCACGGCCGAAGAATCTTCGCCCTCTTTCTGTGCGGCGAGGAATTCAGCCCCCAGATTCGAGGTCATGATGATCAGCGTGTTTTTAAAGTCGACCGTGTGCCCCTGCCCGTCGGTCAGGCGGCCATCGTCAATCACCTGCAACAGGACGTTGAAAACATCCGGGTGCGCTTTTTCAACTTCGTCAAAGAGCACGACCTGATAAGGACGGCGGCGCACGCGTTCCGTCAGCACACCCCCTTCTTCATAGCCGACATATCCCGGCGGTGCGCCGATCAGGCGAGCGACGGAATGTTTTTCCATGAATTCCGACATATCGATGCGCGCGATTGCGGATTCATCGTCGAAAAGAAACTCCGCCAGCGCCTTGGTCAACTCGGTCTTGCCGACGCCCGTGGGCCCGAGGAACAGGAACGAGCCCATGGGACGGTTCGGGTCTTTCAGCCCGGCGCGCGCCCGGCGCACCGCGGCGGAGACCGCCTCGACAGCCTCGCCCTGACCGACGACCCGATGGGCAAGCGCCTGCTCCATCTGCAGCAGTTTTTCCCGCTCGCCTTCGAGCATTTTGTCGACGGGCACGCCGGTCCAGCGCGCGACAACGCTGGCGATATTCTGATCGTCCACGACCTCTTTCACCAGCGTGCGGGTTTTTTCATCAGCGCGCGCTTCGGCGTCTTCCAGACCCTTTTCAAGGGCCGGGATTTGTCCGTATTTCAATTCGGATGCGCGACCGAGATCGCCGCGACGTTCCGCATCCGCCAGTTGCTGGCGCAAATGATCGAGCTGCTCCTTGATCTTCGTCGCAGAAGCGAGGCTATCCTTCTCCGCACGCCAGCGGGAGGTTAGCTCAGCCGAACGCTGTTCAAGATCGGATAATTCCCGATCGAGGTTTTCAAGCCGGTCTTTGGAGGCGGCGTCATCCTCTTTCTTCAGCGCTTCGCGCTCGATTTTCATCTGAATGATGCGGCGGTCCAGCTCGTCGAGTTCTTCAGGTTTTGAATCGACTTCCATCTTCAGGCGCGAGGCGGCCTCGTCCACAAGATCAATTGCCTTATCGGGAAGGAACCGGTCCGTAATATAGCGGTGAGAGAGCGTCGCTGCGGCGACGATGGCGCTGTCGGAGATGCGAACGCCGTGGTGGAGTTCGTATTTCTCCTTCAGCCCACGGAGGATGGAAATCGTATCCTCAACCGTCGGCTCATCGACGAACACCGATTGAAAACGCCGGGCGAGCGCCGCGTCCTTTTCAACATATTTTTTATATTCGTCGAGGGTCGTCGCCCCGACACAGTGAAGCTCGCCACGGGCAAGCGCGGGCTTCAACAGGTTCGACGCGTCCATGGCGCCATCGGTCTTTCCGGCGCCAACCAGCGTGTGCATTTCGTCGATGAAAAGAATGATATCGCCGGCGGCGTCCGTAACTTCCTGAAGCACGGCCTTTAGGCGCTCTTCAAATTCGCCGCGATATTTCGCCCCGGCGATAAGCGCGCCCAAGTCGAGGGCGAGAAGCGATTTATCCTTCAGGCTCTCCGGCACGTCGCCATTGACGATACGCAAGGCGAGCCCCTCGGCGATGGCGGTTTTACCAACGCCGGGCTCACCGATCAGGACGGGATTGTTTTTGGTGCGGCGGGAAAGAACCTGCATGGTGCGCCGGATTTCTTCGTCGCGACCGATAACGGGATCGAGCTTGCCCTCACGCGCCGCCTCAGTGAGATCGCGCGCGTAGCGCTTCAGCGCGTCATACGCCTGTTCGGCGGATGCCGTGTCGGCTGTGCGTCCCTTTCGGATATCGTTGATGGCTTCGTTGAGTTTGATCGCCGTGACGCCAGCCTTTTTCAAAATGTCGGCGGTGCCGGCCTGCGCCTCAACCGCCAGCGCCGTTAACAGGCGCTCTGCGGTGACGAACTTGTCGCCGGCCTTCTTTCCGATTTCCTCGGCTTGTGCAAAGACCTTGGCCGTTGGCGGGGCCATGTAAATCTGACCGGAGCCGCCCTCAACCTGGGGCAGCTTGCCGAGCGCTTCGTCAGTCAATTGAAGCGCAACTTCCGGCTTGCCGCCGGCGGCGCGAATAAGGTTCGCCGCAAGACCTTCCTGATCGTCCAGCAGGGCTTTCAGGACATGTTCGGGCGTGAATTGCTGGTGGTTTTCGCGAAGCGCAATGGTCTGCGCCGCCTGAATGAGACCGCGAGCGCGGTCAGTATAGTTTTCCAAATTCATTATCGGACCTCGGTTGAGCGTCAAAAAGTCTTAACGGCGTCCCTCATCAGGCAACGCCACAATAAACTAGTTGGTGTCTAAAATAGGTAAAACAAGACCCGAAATCCGGTGCAATTCGACAAAAAAGCCGGCGTTTTCACGCCGGCTTTTCTGGTCAGCGCTCGGTCGCGCTTACTCTTCCTTCATCGCCTCTTTTTTGGCTTTCATCTTGGCTTTTTTCTCAGCGCGATGGGCGTGCATCTTGGCCGTCGCTTCTTCGAGCGTTATTGCATCGTCGCCGTCAGACCATTTCGCCCAGTCTTTCTCGGCCTCAGCTGTTTTATAAGCCATATATTCATCGGCGGTGACGGAGCCATCGCTATTGGCGTCGACCTTGGCGAATTTCTTGGCGAGCTTTTCTTCAGCCTTCGCCTTGTATTCTTCCGCGGTCATTTCCTTTTTGCCTTCGTGATGACCCGCAAGCGCAGCGCTCGCCGCCAATGCAACCGCCCCAGCTGTCAGTGTAAAGATTGTTTTCTTCATGGTATTCCCTTTCCCTACTGAATTGCTCGCACGCTCAATAAGCGCACATGATGTAGCTTGCCCTCGCAACAGCGAATGCGTCGCGCGACTCTAACACGAGACCAGCGGTGCGACCCGCGTCGCAGCCGGTATTCAGCCCGTTACGATTTCGTAAGTCGATAAACCGTTTGGTCAGCGCGACGAAGTGATCGCCTCTGTCCATTTATGCTGGTCTAAGCCGCGCAGAAGCAGCCAGAGGCAAAGCCCGCCTTCCCCGATCAATGCGGGCAAGACAACAATATAAAGTCCCAAGCCAGCACCCGGACCGTATCCGTCCCAGAGAACCTCGGCAAAGCCGTCGACCATATAGCCAAGCCCCGCAATCGCGACGAGAACGCCAATGACGGATGGCAGGAACGACGCGCGCGTGATGAGATAGCCAAGCAATACTAAATGAACGCCGAAAAATATAAGGGTCATTGTGAATTCAACGCCATGCGCCGACGCAAAGAAGTGCGTGAAATATGAATTTTCCAACACCCCGGCCGTGTTTTGAATCTCTCCGGCGCTTGCGAGTTGCAACACTTTTGAAAAATTGAGAATGACGCCGATCTGCGCAACGGTGTAAGCCAGCCTGAACAGCATCGCTAAAAGCGACAGAGGCTGATTGACGCTTTGCAAGATCAGATAAAGCGCCCAGGCGATAAACACGTCCGCGAGCAGCACAACGATTAAACACGCAAAGGCCAGGCGGAACCTGCCTTCATTTTCAACAATATTTGCAGCAGTCGCCGCTGCGTCTCCGGCAACAATGACACCCGACAAAACAAAAAAGTTGGCGAAGATAGCCAGTACAAAGATGATGAGATAATTCAATCCCGCAAAGTGCGCATACGCTTTTGCATTGGTGATCATGCCAGAACGTCTCTCCAATTAAATCAACCCGGCGAGCGGGCTTGATGGATCGGCATAGCGTTTCTTGGGCATCCTACCCGCTTTATACGCTTCGCGCCCGGCGATAACCGCATGCTTCATCGCCGACGCCATGAGGATCGGATCTTTCGCCTCGGCAATCGCGGTATTCATCAAGACGCCGTCGCAGCCAATCTCCATCGCAACGGCAGCGTCCGACGCCGTGCCGACGCCAGCGTCCACTATGACGGGTACGGATGTCTGCTCAACGATAAGCCGGATATTGACCGGATTGATGATGCCGAGGCCCGAACCGATCAGCGATCCCAATGGCATGATCGCGCAACAGCCGGCGTCTTCAAGCTTACGGGCGTAGACCGGATCGTCCGAACAATAGACCATCACCTCAAAGCCGTCGGCAATCAGAAGCTTCGCAGCGCTCAGGGTCTCCTCCATGTCCGGGTAGAGCGTTTTCTTATCGGCAAGGACTTCGAGCTTGACGAGATTCCATCCTCCCGCCTCACGCGCGAGCCGCAAGGTGCGGATCGCATCGTCCGCCGTGAAACAGCCGGCGGTATTGGGCAGGTAAACGTATTTTTGCGGATCGAGGTAATCGACCAGCATCGGCTTGTCCTTGTCGGTGAGATTGACCCGCCGTACCGCAACGGTGACCATCTCGGCCCCGGCCGCGTCCGCCGCCTCGGCGTTTTGCGCATAGGTCTCGTATTTACCCGTGCCGATGATGAGCCGGGAGGAAAACTCCCGGCCCGCGATGGTTAATAACTCATTCAAGGCTCAGCCTCCGCCAACAAACTGTACAATTTCGATCCGATCGCCTTCAGTGACCGGCGTCGCGTCATATAATGAGCGCGGAATGATTTCTCGATTGCGCTCAACCGCTATTTTGCGCGGCTCAAGCGCCAATGCGGCGAGGAGGCCGGCGACCGTGGGTTCGCCCGCATGGGCGTATTCTTCGCCGTTCAGGGTAATTTCCATGGGTTTTCAACCGCTTCTCTTGTTGCGGCGCACAGGCGCGCGCGTCTATATGTAGTCCCTTCATCATCACCGGTGAAGGCGGCGGCGGCAAGTTTATGACGACACAGTCAAAACCAACTGGCACGGCTTATGTCCTGAATGGGCCGAATCTCAACCTGCTCGGGGTACGCGAGCCGGAGATTTACGGGCGCGACACCCTGGCCGATATAGAACAGGCCTGCCGCAAAACGGCGGGCGGCCTTGGCCTTGAGATCGCTTTCCGCCAGTCAAACAGCGAAGGCGAGCTGATCGACTGGGTTCAGGAGGCCCGGCAAAAAGCGGCCGGCCTGATTATCAATCCCGGCGGCTATTCGCATACGTCCATCGCGCTGCACGACGCATTAATGGCGGTTTGCGTACCGAAAATTGAGCTGCACGTCTCTAATATCCATGCAAGAGAGGAATTTCGTCGTCATTCTGCGACGGCGGCGTCAGTCGACGGCGTGATTACAGGACTTGGCGCTGCGGGGTATGAGGTCGCACTTCAGGCGCTGGATAAACTGATCCGGGCGCGGCAATAATCGGTAAAGGCGGG
>CAMYNO010000225.1 GCA_947259815.1 uncultured Parvularculaceae bacterium | reverse complement strand
GGCGCAAAATGACGCTTCGTCGTCAGTAAACGACACAGAGGCGCCGCCTTTTGCCGGCAATCCGCAGGCGGCGCCCCCGCCGGGGGGCGATGACGCCGGCGGCGACCCTGCGGCGAATGATGAAGCGGCAAAGCTGAAAGAGCAGATGATGCGCCTTGCCGCCGATCTGGAAAATACGCGCCGCCGGGCCGAGCGTGAAAAACGTGAGGCGGGTCAGTATGCAATCGCTAATTTCGCGCGCGACCTGATCAGCGTCGCCGATAATTTTGAGCGCGCCCTCCGCGCCGCCGGCGTCTCCGGGGACCAGATCCCCGAGGGGCACTCCGATGCGTTCAACGGTCTCGTCGCCGGCATTCAAATGACCGAAAAGGAATTGCTGACGACGCTGCAGCGTCATGGCGTTCAGAAACTGGAGCCGGCTGGCGAGAAATTCGACCCCAACCTTCATCAGGCCGTCGCTAATGTGCCAAGCGGCGCAATCGAAAAGGGGCGGGTTGTCGACGTCGCCCAACCGGGCTTCACCATCGGCGAACGGGTATTGCGCGCGGCCATGGTGACCGTCTCATCCGGCGCGCCGGCGGGCGGCGGCAACGAAACAGCGGCGCCCGGCTCGGCTGTAGACGAAGAAGCCTAACGGATAGTTGGGCTAGCCGCTTTTACGCCGCTAGAAACATAGGCTTCAAACGTCCGGAAGTTCTCAACGAACATTTCCGCAAGTTTTCCCGATTGCGCGTCATAGGCGGAAGGGTCGGCCCATGTATTGCGCGGCAACAAGATGGCGTCATCGACACCTTCGAGTTTTGTCGGAACATCAAAGCCGAAAATCTCATCCTTGACCATCGGCGCATCGTTGAGCGTGCCATCGAGCGCAGCGGCCAGCAGCGCCCGTGTCGCCTTGATCGGCATACGCTCGCCGACGCCGAACGGCCCGCCGGTCCAGCCGGTGTTGACGAGCCAGCACCTTACGTCGTGATGGTCGATAAGATCGCCGAGAAGCGATCCGTATTCGGACGGATGGCGCGGCATGAACGGCGCCCCGAAGCAGGTTGAGAATGTCGCCTGCGGCTCCTTGCCGAGGCCCTTTTCGGTGCCGGCGACTTTCGCCGTATAGCCCGACAGAAACATATACATCGCCTGATCGCGGGTGAGACGCGCAATCGGCGGCATCACGCCAAAGGCGTCGCAGGTCAGCATGACGATGTTGTTCGGGTGCCCGGCAATGCCCTTCGGATCGGCATTCGGTATGTAATGGATGGGGTAAGCGCCGCGGGAATTTTCGGCAAGCGTTGCATCATCAAGGTCAAGTGCGCGCGTTGCCGGGTCCATGACGACGTTTTCCAGAACCGTTGCGAACATTTGCGTCGTCGCAAAAATCTCCGGCTCAGCGGTTGGCGAAAGCCGGATCATTTTTGCGTAGCATCCGCCTTCAAAATTGAAGAGGCCATTGACGCCCCAGCCATGTTCGTCATCGCCGATCAGGGTGCGCTCAGGGTCCGCAGACAATGTCGTCTTGCCGGTGCCGGAAAGGCCGAAAAAGATCGCCGGATCGTCACTCTTGCCGACATTGACCGAGCAATGCATCGGCATCACGCCTTCTTTCGGCAACAGGAAGTTGAGGATGGTGAACACCGACTTCTTCATTTCGCCGGCATAGGATGTGCCGCCGATCAGTACGATACGTTGCGTAAAATCCACGGCGATGATTGTCTTGCTGCGGCATCCGTGCACGGAAGGGTCGGCCTCGAATCCCGGAAGATCGACAATTGTAAAATCCGGATCGCCGCCGCGCTCTTCCATGGGCGGACGCACCAGCAGATGCTGGATGAATAATCCATGCCAGGCGTATTCAGTGTAAACCCGCACATTGATGGAATGGTCTTTATCGGCGCCGCCGCGCAAATCCTGAGAAATCAATTCGCGAGACGACGCGTAATCGATCATGTCCGCATGCAGCCGGTCGAACGCCTCCTGCGTCATCGACTGGTTGGCGTCCCACCAGACTTCGCCCTCAACCTCGCTCGTACGGACAATGAACTTATCCTTTGCCGAACGCCCCGTATGCTCGCCGGTGCGCACAACCAGCGGGCCGCCTTTGGCGATCTCGCCTTCGCCGCGCTCAACCGCAAGTTGATACAGGGCCTCCGCCGTCAGGTTGCTCAACGCCGCCGGCGCGCAAACAGCAAAAGTCTTCGCCGCGGCTGGCGCGGTCGATACGGATACGCTCATCAATGTCCTCCCGAGATTCGCGACAGGGCGCGCCCGTGCGAAGTAATCCGCCGGTAATAATTCAAAAAATACGCTCTGGCCACTCACGCATACATTAAGGCGTGCGTAAACTTGTCTCTGCTGCTGGGGCATGTCAGACACCAGCAAATGTCCTGATCAGGAGGGTGACTACATGAATTCGAGATATTTCTTTGGCGCGGCCGCAGCGCTGGCGCTGACGGCGTGCGGGGGCGGCAACGAACAAGCGGAACCGACGCCCGGCGCGGATAGTGAAACGATTGAAGAAGCCGCAGAACCACAGTTCAGCGCGGATATTTCCGCTAACGATCTGGGTAAGCACATTTCCGTACTTGCCTCGGACGAATTCGAAGGCCGTGCGCCGGGCACTCCCGGCGGCGAAAAAACGCGGGCCTATATTGCGGCGCAATATGAGCGGATCGGCCTTGAGCCACTGGATGGCGGCTATGAGCAGCGGGTGCCGATCGTTGAATCGACCCTCGATCCGGACGCCTCTTCCTTCACCCTCGCCGTCAATGGCGAAAGCCGCGATCTCGTCTACCGTCAGGACGTCGTTTACTGGACCAAGCGGGTTGAGGAGAGTGTAGCCTTTGCAGACAGCGACCTTGTCTTTGTCGGATACGGCATCGTTGCGCCTGAATATGACTGGAACGATTATGAAGGGCTCGACGTTACCGGCAAAACCGTCGTGATACTGGTCAACGATCCCGGCTACGCCACACAAAATCCTGAACTCTTCAACGGCAACGCCATGACCTATTACGGTCGGTGGACGTATAAATATGAGGAAGCCGCGCGTCAGGGTGCGACAGCGGCGATCGTCATTCATGACACGGCGCCCGCCGCCTATGGCTGGAATGTCGTCGAGGGATCGTGGTCCGGCCCGCAGGTCGATCTGCAACGCGACGACAATGGCGCATCGCGCGTTGCCGCCGAGGGCTGGTTTTCCAACGAAACGGCGCGCGATCTTTTCACCGCCGCCGGCCTGGATCTCGACGAGCAGATGCAGGCAGCGCTTCAACCGGATTTCGCTGCCGTTCCCATGACCGGCCTTTCCGCTTCCGCGACGCTGACCAACACAATCAAACGCAGCGAAGACGCCAATGTTGTCGGCGTCCTGCGCGGTGCAACCGCGCCCGAGGAATATGTCCTCTATATGGGCCACTGGGACCATCTGGGCGTTAATCCGAATACGGAAGGTGAGGACAAGATCTATAACGGCGCGGTCGACAATGCGACCGGCGTCGCGGCGATCCTGGAGATTGCCGAGAAGTTCGCGAACAATGAAACCCGACCCGACCGTTCGATCCTCGCCGTTGCGGTTACGGCGGAAGAGTCGGGCCTTCTGGGCTCGGCCTATTTCGCCGAATACCCGCCCGTGCCGCTCAAGCAAATCGTCAGCGGCGTTAATATCGACGCGATCCTGCCAACGCCGCCGGTGAAGGACATGGTGGTTGTCGGCTACGGCGCGTCGGAACTTGAAGACATCCTGCAGGAAGCCGCCGCCCCCTATGCCCGCCGTCTGACGCCGGACCCGGAAGCGGAAAAGGGATATTTCTACCGCTCCGACCACATCTCGCTCGCCAAAAAGGGCGTGCCGATGCTCTACGCAGATGGCGGCGTCGACCTGGTCGATGGCGGCGTTACGGCCGGAAGCACAATTGGCGACGCATACCGCGCCAATGATTATCACCAGCCAAGCGATGAATATTCCGAAGACTGGCCGATGGAGGCGATGGTCGATACGGCCGAGATTCTCTATGAGACCGGCGCGGCGATCGCTTATTCCTCAGCCTGGCCGAACTGGTATGAGGGCAATGAATTCCGCGCTTTGAGAGACGCGCAACGGGCTGAGTAAACAGCCCGTTAAGGCTCAAAGGAAATGCTTCATTAACAGCCTCCGGCGACAATCAAGTCGCCGGAGGTTTTTTTGAATTCGATATTCGACATATTATCGGTGACGCTGATTATCGCTGCGGTGGCGCTTTACGTCATCCGCCGCGGCCATGAGCACCCGCCATTTGTGCCTTATATCGTCGTCGCCCTTGTCGCCGCCGTCGGCAACTGGCTCGGCAATCATGGCGGCGGCCTGGCGGCAATTGCGTTCCTGATTTCCGGCGCATTCCTCACGCTCCATCTGGCTGGCGAGCCATACCGGGAAAACCGGGAGGAAAACGCCAAAGCGCGCGAGTGACGATTCTGCTATAGTCCAGATCCCGACGAATCAGGAACGATCAAGAAACCGGGGGAAACGAACAGAACCTTGGACGCCGCCGCACAAACCGATCCGCGCACGCGGGAAGAAGCCAAACACATCGTCGATGAGTTGATCGAGGAGCGCGCCACGCACCTCATGCACTCCCCATTATGGCCGCTCTTCAAGGCCGTACTTTACCCGATCCTGCTTTATGGCCCCGCCGTAAAGATGGCGGACGCTGTTGCGAATTACGAATCGAGCGGCGTCTTCGACTATGTCAGCGACCTTCTCGATGTCGATCTGACGGTGCGGGGCCTCGAACACATTCCGAAAACAGGCCGTGTACTGATTGCCTCAACGCACCCGACCGGCATCCCCGACGGCGTCGCCATGTATGACGCATTGAAATCAGTGCGGCCCGATATGACTTTTTTCGCCAATCGCGACGCCATTCGCGCCGCACCGGGCATAAAGGATATGATTATTCCGGTTGTCTGGCGCCCTGAAGATCGCTCACCCGTATCGTCCCGCGAGACCCTGACCGAAGCGCGCGCCGCATTCGAAGCCGAACGCTGCGTCGTTCTTTTCCCGTCAGGGCGCCTCGCCTTCATGGACGACAATCAAAAACTCACCGACCAGCCATGGCTCGGATCGGTCGCATCGTTTGCGCGGAAGTATAAATGCCCGGTTGTTCCGGCCAAGATCGTGATGCGCAATTCGCGGCTATATTACCTGTTCTGGCGCATCAATCAGGAACTGCGCGATATCACGCTCTTTCACGAGTTGCTCAACAAGAAGAACAAGCCCTACCAGATCGCTTTCGGGCCACCGATCGCACCGGAAGAGATAACGGGCAACCCCGCAGACGCAGCCGAGGCGCTGCGCCGGCGCGCCATGTCGCTTCCGGGCGATGCGCCTTATATGGCTAATCCCCCGGTGTAAGCGTCAGCGGTGCGCGCGCCAGAACTTTCTTGTTGCCGTGAATGAACCGCAATTCATAGGCGCCCGGCTCCTTCGGCAGGCGGATGCGCGCTGGACTGCCGCTCTTGGTATAACCGTAACTTTTATATTTCAGATCATCCGATCCGACTTCAGCAACCGCAACGTAATCTCCGCTGCCCGGCGGCGGCCCCGTAAACGCAACTTCAATCAATGCGCCGGCTTGCGCGTTCGCAGGCCCGTCCAGCGTCGCCACTGCGGCTTCAATGGTGATCGCGCGGCGCGCCAGCACCTTCTTGTTGCCTTGAACAAACCGGAGTTCGTAATCTCCCGCATCCAACGGCATACGAATTTTCGCCGGACTGCCCTGTTTTGAATAGGCATAATCCGTATACTTGCGGTCTTCATCGTCCGGCGCCGCGACGGTTATCCAGTCCCCTGACGCCGCCTTCGGTCCGGTAAACTCAACGCTGATCGTTTCGCCAGCAATCGCCTTGTCTTTAGCATCCAGCGTCGCCGTCGCCGCAGTCACCACAATCGGCTGGCGGGCGATGACTTTTTTATTCCCCTGAACAAAACGCAACTCATATTCACCGGGCTCAAGCGGCATACGGACCTTCGCCGGCCCGCCCTGCTTGGTGTAGTGATAAT
>CAMYNO010000224.1 GCA_947259815.1 uncultured Parvularculaceae bacterium | reverse complement strand
GATCGACCACGCCGCCATCATCGTCAAGCAACAACCCGCGCGCGCTTTCACCAACCGAAAGACTCAATGCCGGCGCGGTCGCCACGCGCGACAACAAAACTGCCGCATCCTTTCCGCGTACTGCATATCGCGACAAGGGCCCGAAATCGGCGATCACGGCGCCTTCCTTCGCGGCGGCGTATTCCGCATCAACGGTGTCGAACACACGCGCCGCCGCATAGCCGTTGATCGACGTCCAGATATTGGCGGTACTGACGGAGGCCGCTGCGGCGTAAAGCGGCGTCGGCGCCGGGCGTTCAGCCAGCCTGTCATCGACCGGAAAAATCATGCCGCCGCCCCCGCCCTCACGGTTTTGCGCAGCGCGGCCTGCGCGGCGTTGCGCCCGGCGGCGCCGTTTGCGCCATAACCGATCTGCGCCTCGGCCCCGCAGAAATACAAACCGCTAATCGAACCGGCCGACGTTGCGTAGGCGGCGCGCGCAATTTGTCTGTATACGCCCTCCGCCGCCGAAAAGGCGCTTGCCGGCGCGCCGGTGGGCGCAGCAAGATCGAACGCGGTTGCAAATCGCGTTGATTTTATGCGCTCGGCAATATCGGGATCAAAATGTTCGATTGCAGCAATGACGGTTTGCCGCAACGCATCTCGCGCCTTGTCATCCAATGCGCCGTCGTTTGGCATTGGATGAGCGATGACGGAAAGCCGTTCAGTTTCCGAATGAGTGTCTTCATCGAACGCGTCGATGAAGACCGCTTCCACGATCCTGTGTTCTGGCACATCGCCGCGCGCCGCCGCAACGAAAGCTTTGCGAAGCTGTTGAGGGTCCGGGGCAAAGAACAACCGGCTGGTTGGCGATTCGAACGGCGCCTCATCGCCTGACGGACGCGTCAGGTCGAAAATAAGATGCGCAGGCGCGATTGCCGGTTTGCGCATTGTAATCGTCTGCTGAAACGCCCGGTCGAGGGAAGCCGGACCAATCAGCTTCATGAAGCTCGTTTGAGCGTCCAGCGCCGATATCACGATGGGCGCGCGCAGCTGGTTGCCGGTGGCCAGTTCCACCCCCGCCGCGCAGTCTTTTTCAATCAGGATTTTCGCAACGGGGCTGAGCGTTCGAAACTCAACATTCATTTTTTGCGCCGCACGGCGCAGGGCGTCGACAAGAATGCCCGCGCCGCCCTTGGCCAGGCCAACAGCCCCCTGAAGCCCGGATGTTTCCCCGGCCCAGCGCGTCAGCAATTGCGAAAAACTCATCGGCTCATGCGGGGGAACGCCGTTGCGAAACGCCGCTTCCGCTGTCATGGCCGTGCGCATGGCGCCGTCGGAAAAATATTCAGCGACTGTCTGATCGGCCGATTGCGACATCCAGCGATGGATACGCTCCGCGACACGAGGCGGCGCTGCTTTCAACGCGGCCGAGAAACCTTTGTTGGCGCCGGGCGCGCCGATCAGTAACGGGCGTAGCAACGCCGCCGCCTCGAACATATCCGTTATGAATACGGCGAATGCATCGCCCTCAGGCTCGGCGCCGCTCGCCGCCGCGCGCAAATCACCGCTGAGCGATAGTGATTTTCCGTCTGCGAAATAATAATGCGTGCCCATACGGCGCGCGACATAGGCAAGCCCGCAACTGTAGAGGTCGAGATCGTCGATCATCTGCGGGTCAAGCGCGTGAAACAAATGCTCGCCATCAAGCGAGCCGTCATCCGCATGCATCGCTTCACTTCGGAACGGCGCGCCGATTTCGGCGGACGCTTCGAGGACAACAGTTTTGAGCCCCGCGCGGGCGAGATAGGCGGCGGCGGCGAGGCCGTCCGGCGCACTGCCGACGACAATAGCGTCAACGCCGCCTTCTATGCGCGCGACGCCGGTCTGGTTTGGCGTCTCACTCATCCGCGAGCGCCTCATCAACTAAGCGCACGGCGGCGGCGACAGCATTGTGCCGTTTTGGCTGGAGATAAACATTGCGTGCAGCGGAAAATTTCCCGTCAACGACATCGGCACTGTCGAGCACTTTAAGATCGGTCTTGCGAATTTTTTCGTGCAAGCCGTCAATGCGGCTCGACAACCGGCTCAGCATGATCGTGGAGAGCACCTGCCGGTCCTGACCGGTCCAGGGGCGCCACTCCCCCTCTTCCTGTAATTTTTTCGGAATATAGGCAGTATGCGCAATTATATCGCCCTTGTCCGTGAACTCAAAACCGATGGGCAACTTCTCACAGATACGCCCGTCAAGCGCATTGCGGCGCGCAGCCTTCAAATCATCGACGCCGTCGATGATCTGGAACAGCGCACGGTTATCGCTGTGTGGCGGATCGATCCTGTCGCGCAGTTTTATCCGCATCACCGCCCGCGCGGCATTCAGCGGCGCGTTGCGCCCTGACAATGCGTAACCGGCAGCCTCGGCCGCTTCGGGACTTGCAAACATTATACGGCGTGAGCGGACTTTCTCGCCATCATCGAACAAAATTGCATTGTGCCTCGCCCCATCCGCCTGGGCCTGACGAACGCCCGCCGTCGTGGACGATACGCCGTAATGCTCACACGCCTTTCGCAGCGCGCCGATGATCGAACGCGTCCCGGACTTCGCGCGAACGCGCCAGGCGTCATCATCGAAAAATTCCGGCAGCGCCGCAGCGGAACCCGCTTCGGCCCCGTCCAGCCCAAAGGGCGCAAGGGCGTGGGCGTGAATATGCGCATTCAACGGGCCGCCATTGACGTAATCGTCAATCAGTTCATCGCTCGCGCCCGCAAGCCGCCCGAGATTGGCAAGCTTTCGCAAGTCGTTGAGGTCGTATAGCGCATCCGGCGCGGCGCCATCGGCGTCGATTGAAAAACCGGCCTCGCCAAGCGCTTGCATATCCTCACAAAGCGACGGCCAGAGCATCGCGTTATCTTCATCGCATTCACGCAGCGCTTCGACGCTATCGGGAACCGTGCGATGCGTTGTCGTGCTCTTGCCACCTTCGAGCAATGTGACGCGCGCCGACACCGGCTCAAGCTCCAGTCCGAATTCCTGAAGATTAAGACGCTGCCAGACAAAGTTCGGAATATCACAGACCGACGGTCCAACATGGGTTGAAGCGCCGGCTGGCGCCAGCGCCGTCGTTGCGCCGCTTGCCGCGGCCGCCGCCGCCGCAACAAGGCTCGGCGCATCATCGCCGATAACAAGCAACTCAAAACTTGCGGCCATAAAGAAGTTAACCGGTGTCGTCGGGCGATAGTCCTAGCACTTGTCGGTAATATTGCGCCACCCGTTCCTGTAGCGACAATAGCGCCGTTTCCGCCTCGGCAAGCGATGAAACACCGCAAATTTCGGCTATGCGCGCACTCAGCGCCTCGCCCGCTGATTGCGCTGTGAATGTACCGCCGGATGCGGCCCGCGCTGCATGGAGTATTTCCGTGAATTTACGATGGGCGCTGATTAACGTGTCCGCGACGGTGCGGTCGATCAACCCGCGATCACAAAACCCCGCAATCGCTTCGCTGGCGGATGCCGGCGGGCGTCCCGCAGACGCCGCCGAGATCAACGCCAGATACTGAAACACGAATTCGATATCCGTCAGCCCGCCGCGAATATGTTTGACATCCCACGGACCGGCGCCCGGTTTCGCGGCGGCCAAACGCCGGCGCATATCATCGACATCGCGCGCGACCAGTTGCGCTTCGCGCGGGCGCGAAACGATTGTCTCAATTTCCCGCTCGATTACAGCCGCCAGTTTTGTGTCGCCGGCGACGACCCGCGCCTTTGTCAGCGCCATCACTTCCCAGGTCCACGCATCTTCCTTGTAATAACGGCGAAAAGCGGAAAGGCTCACCGCCGCCGGACCGGCGCCGCCCGACGGGCGCAGCGCCATATCCACTTCATACAACGACCCTTCCTGCGTCGCCGCCGACAACGCCGTCACTAAACGGCGCACCATCCGCGTATAATATTCAACGCCGCCAAGCGCACGCCCGCCGCCCTCGCCCGGCGTAGAGAGTGCATCATCGGGCGCGTCGTAAACAAAAATCAGATCTATATCGGAAGCCGCAGTCAGCTCGCGCGAGCCAAGGCGCCCCATCGCAACGACGCTGAGCACGCCGTTGATTTCTCCATGAGCCCGACGCATTTCCTGTTCGACAACGGGCACAAGCGCACGGATGCACGCATCGGCGATTGCACTGAAATGCGCGCCGGCAATGTCGGCGCCGATTGCGCCGGCGGCGAGCTTTGCGGCAACGAAAAACTTTGCTTCGCCGGCCCAGCGACGAACGGCGTTCAAAGCGCTTTCATAGTCCTGTCCGGTCGTCGCAAGCGCACTGTCGAGCGACGCGCCATAACTATCTTCGTCCGGCAAAGGCGAATGAAAGCCCTGTTCCAGCAACGCCTCAACAAAATTTCCGTGTTTTGACATCTGCGCGCCAAGAAAGGGCGAGATGGTGATGATCTCGATCAACGTATCGAACAGCGCAACATTATTGGCGAGCAGGGAGAATATCTGCACCCCCGCGGGCAGGCGCGACAGGAAACTGTCAAACGCAAAAAATGCCGCATCCGGATCGCTTGATTTCGACAGGGCGACCAGCAGCGGCGCCATCAGCTTGGTGAGAATATTGCGCGCCCGCTCCGTCCGTGTCGCCCGCACGCCGCCCGCATGCCAGCGTCGAATCGCGCGGCTGATCTCCGCCGCGCGTTGAAACCCGAGACCTTCCAGGGTTTGCAGCGTCGCCGCATCGCTTTCAACGCCGGTAAAGACTAGCGGGCCGGGTTGCGCAACCTCAAGCGCATCTTCGTGAAACAACCGGTCGAAGTTTGTCTTCACCGTTTCGAGAGTCGACAGGAGCTTTTCCTTAAAAGCCTCAACATCCTTCTCGCCCGTAAACATGGCGTCCCGGGCTATGTCTGCATCGGTTTTGGGACTTTTATGGGTCTGCTGATCGTTGATCATCTGCAAGCGATGTTCGACATGACGAAGATAGCGATAGGCGGCGGAAAGTTCAGCGCACTCTTCAGCCGTCACATGCGCCGCATCCGTCAGGGCGCAAAGCGCCTCCAGCGTCTTTCGCCGGCGCAGGGTTTCATCCTTGCCGCCAAGAATGAGTTGCTGGGTCTGCGCAAAAAATTCGATTTCACGAATACCGCCGCGCCCGGTCTTTACATCATGTCCGGCGAATTCGATTTCCCCGCCGCCCTTCGCCGAATGAAGCTGCCGCTTGACCGCCTTGATATCTTCAATCGCGGCGAAGTCGAGAAACTTACGCCACACGAAGGGCCGCAAATTCGCCAGAAAACCCTCGCCAAGCGCAATGTCGCCGGCATGGGCGCGCGCCTTGATATACGCCATGCGCTCCCAATTCTGCCCGAAGGATTCGTAATAGGATTCAGCAGCGGTTGCGGAAATCGCCAGCGCCGTCACGCCGGGGTCCGGACGCAAGCGCAAATCGGTGCGGAAGACATATCCATCCGCCGTCTGATCTTGCAATATCGCAACGACGTCCTTTGCGACCCGTACCGCACGCTGCCTTGCCTCACCCGGATCGCAACGCATCGCCGCTTCGTCATAAATAATGATGAGGTCGATATCGCTGGAGTAATTCAGTTCATGCGCGCCAAGTTTGCCCATGGCGATCGACGCAATGCCGGCCGCGCCGTCGGGCAAGCTGTTTTTCGCAGCCGCCGCGGCAATGGCTGCATCGCTTGCCGCGTCAGCAAAGTCCGAAACCCACTGCGCCGCCAGCATCGCATCGGCGGCGCCTGCGATATCGGCGAGCGCTGCGGCAAGCGCCGCTGATTCTTTTGCCGCGCGTAATTCGCCCATAATGTTGTTGCTGATTTTGCCGGCGCTTATATCGCGCGCCACGGCGCAGGCGCCTTCAATCCCTTGTCCCGGAGGCGCGCGCAAAATATCCAGAACACGCGCCGGCGCACGCTGCATCAACCGTCGCAAATAGGGAGAGCATCCAGCCGCGCCTTCGATCAGCGACGCCTCATCGGCTGTCAGCACCGACCATTCAGCACCCCATGCTTCACGCAGCTGCGCGGCGGCGCCAACATCGAATGCGCGCGGCGCCTGTTGAATAGATTCGCCTAGATTGGCCGACTTACTCATTACGCCCGATAGTTTCACGGCTTTCGCCGGGACGCCAGATGCAATTCAAACCGGCGCCAAACGAAAAACCGCCGCAAAGGCGCAATCGGCCCGCGGCGGTTTTGAACATTATACGCAGATGGCGCGTCGTTAGCAGCCGGCAGCGTCTTTCAGGCTCGATGACGGCCGGAAGCGCAGCGACTTCGACGCTTTAATCTTGATCTCTTCGCCGGTGCGCGGATTGCGCCCCTTGCGCGCCGCGCGTTTGGAAACGGTGAAGGTGCCGAATGTGCCGATTGTGAATTTGCCATCTTTCTTGGCGCGTTTCAGACCCGCTTCGATTTCGCCAAAAACGAGTTCGACGACGCGCTTGGCTTCTGCGTTGCTGAAATCGCCGGCAGTGGCGACGTTGGCGATAAATTCCGCTTTGCTCATGAT
Organism: uncultured Parvularculaceae bacterium; assembly: GCA_947259815.1. Taxonomy (GTDB): domain Bacteria; phylum Pseudomonadota; class Alphaproteobacteria; order Caulobacterales; family Parvularculaceae; genus Hyphococcus. The sequence goes on along the minus strand of CAMYNO010000224.1, from coordinate 3,327 downwards.
TTTTTCCTTTAACGGTAGTTCGCAGTAACAAGCGCCCGGTATCGCAGCGCTTTCACCATGAAAAAGCGGGTGATTTGCGATCCGGTGCAAGGGCGCAATTGAAAAAATCCGCGCCGTGACGCGGAAATACTGAAATTACAGGAAACTGTCAGGCCTTGTCCGGCGCCGGGAAGTATACGCCGATGCGCAATCCTGCGCCGCCATCGGGGCGCGAAAGCCCGTCTTCAAGCCTCAGTTCCGCATTATGCGCGCGCGCGATAGCGGCAACGAGGCTGAGGCCAAGACCGCTTCCCGGCGTCGAGCGGCTTTCTTCGAGACGAACGAATCGCTCAAGCACGCGCGTGCGATCTTTTTTGGCGATGCCTGCGCCATCATCGGCAACGCTGATAATCGCGCCGCCATCGGGCGCCGGCGCGGCGTTGATCTCAATACGCTTACCGCCTTCTGCATATTTTAGGGCGTTATCGAGGAAATTCGCGACCGCCTGGCTGACGAGTTCGCGTGAGCCTTTGATCGGCGGTGTTGGCGTCGCGATCAGCGAGAGTTCAAACCCCGCATCCTGCGCCGCCGGCTCATAGAGTTCCGCCATTTCTTCGGCGACGGCGACAAGATCGATCGGCTCCATCTTGCGCGCGCTTTCACCGGACCCGATGCGGGCAATCGACAAGAGCGCGTTAAAGGTCGACAGCATCCGCTCGGTATCTTCAAGCGTTGCCTGCAGCGCGGTTTCCTTTTCCTGTGCGCCGCTTTGCATGGCGTCGGACAGGCGGTTGCGAATACGCGTCAGCGGCGAACGCAGATCATGAGCGATATTGTCGGATACATCGCGCATACCTGTCATCAAGCGCTCTATCTGGTCGAGCATGGCGTTGAGGTTTTCCGCCAGATGATCCAGCTCATCCCCGGCGCCCGTGCGCGGGATGCGCTGTGACAGATCGCCGGCGCGAATGGCGCGCGCGGTTTTGTTGACCGTGTCGACCCGCGCAAGAATGGACCGGGAAAACAGGAGCCCGACAATAACGCCGAGAATGATCGTCGCGGCAATAATACGCTGGAAGACGGCGGCCAGCCGGTCGCGAAGAAACTCACGCGTTGAAACATCCCGGGCGACGACCACCAGGAAGGATTGTTCCGCATCCGGCATTGCACGAAAGCGCACGAGCTTGCCGCGCGCCGGGCGCAATTGCACGCCGGCCTCCCGCCCGGCGGCGTCGAGCACGGGGCGCTCGTAAACAAAATCGAAAAACGCCCCTTCCGCCGTCAACGCTTCGGGCGGCAACGCTGTCAGATTGCCCGCAAGGGAAACCCCGGAAGGCGCGCCGATCAGCATATAAATCGAATCGTCGCGCCACGCCGTTCTCTGCCGGATAACCCGGGTCAGCATGCCCGGCCCGTCATCGCCAAAGAGTTTGGCGAGAACGGCAAGTTCAGCGTCGATGATAACGTCAGTCTGTTCAGACGCGGCGCCGAAAGAGGCGCGATAGACAAAGGCGCCAAGAACACCGACCGCCCAGGTGAACAGCAGAACGAAGAACAGCGTAAAGCGGAATGACGTCGTCCTGAACAGACGCAAGAAACCGCCGCCGGCAATGCGGCGGCGTGGTTTTTTCCGCGCCGGCTTCAGCCCGCCCTTACGCGCGTTGCGCGCGTCTTTGACGAGGTCGGTTTCAGCGGTCAATCTTCGTCTGAAATAGTGTAGCCCGCGCCGCGGACTGTTTTCAGTAACGCTTTTTCAAAATCCTTGTCGATTTTGGAGCGCAGCCGCGAGATATGGACGTCGATAACATTCGTCTGCGGATCAAAATGATATTCCCAGACATTTTCAAGCAGCATGGTGCGCGTCACCACCTGACCCGCATGGCGCATCAAATATTCCAGCAACCGGAATTCGCGCGGCTGCAGGTCTATCTTCTTCGACGCACGACGCACCGTGCGCGACAGGAGGTCAATTTCAAGATCGCCCACCTGGTAGCGCGTTGTTACGGCGGCTGGGTCCATGCCGCGGCGGCGGCCAAGCGCCTCAACCCGCGCCAGCAATTCCGGCATGGCGTAAGGCTTCACAAGGTAATCGTCGCCGCCGGCTTTCAGGCCGGAAACGCGGTCGTCAACTTCTCCGAGGGCGGATAAAAACAACGCCGGCGTCTCATCGCCCTGATTGCGGCGCATGGAAAGCAGGCTCAAACCATCGCTCTTCGGCAACATGCGATCAATGATATAGGCGTCATAATCGCCAACGCCCGCCATATCGAGACCGGAATCGCCGTCCAGCGCGTGCTCGACCACATGGCCGGCTTCGCGCAATCCTTTGGCGGCGTATGCGGCCGCTTCTGCGTCATCTTCGATCAACAGAATTTTCATCGCTCGTCACCCGCTATTTTATTGTTCAAATGACGGCCGCAGGTTTTGGCGATTACGGCCGCCATTCAACAGTTTCTATATCACCGCTATTCGCGGGAGATGCAAAATCGTGCTGTTACTCCAGCGAAAGCGCCCCGAACTGTCGGTTTGCGCCAAGCTGCATCCGCATCAAAATGGCTTCCTTGCCCGCCTTTTTCGCATCTTCGACCTTCTCGCGCAGATCGTCGGCACTGCTTATGTCCTGGCCTTCGACCTCAAGAATGACAGCGCCGGGGCGCAGGCCCGCATCCTCCGCCGAACTGCCCGGCCGCACGCCGATAACGACGACGCCGTTCACATCGTTCGGCACACGGAATTGCTGGCGCAATGCGGTGTTGAGTTCGGAAACCCGCAAGCCGACCTCCGAAGAAAGTACGTCATTGTCATTGGCGGACGGCGTTTCTTCGCTGTCTTCTTCATCGTCATTGCGGGCGCCAAGGGTGACGTTGACAGTTTTCTGTTTGCCTTCCCGCATGACTTTGACGCGGACTTTTTCGCCCGGCGCATATGCAGCGACACGGCGCGAAAGCTCATTGGGCGTATCGACTTTTTCGCCGGCGATTTCGACGATGACATCGCCGTCTTTCAGTCCCGCCTTCGCCGCCGGCTCGCCCTCGATAACGGAATTGACGAGGACGCCATTGCGCGACTTCAGTTCAAGCGCCGCGGCGATTTCCGTCGTCACTTCCTGAAGTTGTATGCCAAGCCAGCCCCGCGTGACCGAGCCGCTGGCGATAAGCTGGGCAATGGTGTCCCTGGCGACTTTCGCCGGGATCGCAAAACCAATACCAACGCTGCCGCCATTCGGCGAGTAGATCGCGGTGTTGACGCCAACCACGCGGCCTTTCAGATCAAAGGTCGGCCCGCCGGAATTACCGCGGTTGATCGGCGCGTCAATCTGGATGAAATCGAGATACTGGTTCTCGCGAT
>CAMYNO010000223.1 GCA_947259815.1 uncultured Parvularculaceae bacterium | reverse complement strand
TCCTATTCGGAATACAGTGAAGGCTGGGCGCTTTATTCGGAAAAGCTTGCCAAAGAGATGGGCCTTTATGACGGCCGACCGGAAGAAGACTTGGGCCGTCTTCAGGCGGAAATTTTCCGGGCGGCGCGTCTGGTCGTCGATTCCGGGCTGCACGCCAAGCGTTGGACCCGTGAGGAAGCAATCGACTACATGGTCGCTGCGACGGGGGAGAGCCGCGCCTCGGTCACCCGGGAAATCGAGCGCTATGCTGCCGTCCCCGGTCAGGCCTGCGCCTATAAGCTTGGTATGTTGAAGATTGAGGCGTTGCGCGCGCAGGCGGAAGCTGAGCTTGGCGATGCGTTTGACATCAAGGAATTTCACACCGCGGTGCTGGATACCGGCGCGGCGCCCCTTGGCGTTCTTGAGGCGAAGATCAATCGTTGGATTGACGCAAAGCGTGGGTAAAACCTGCGGGGAATTCGCGGGGAAAAAATGTGGAAACCTTCGCGCGCGACTCGCGGCAGTGTGCTGGCGTATTTTGATCGGAGAATTTTATGTCAGTTTCAGCCCTGAAGCCGGAGGAGGAAGCGGCGCGTAGCGATATTCTTCATGCGCCGGCGGTACGCGTGAAACGTCTTCCCCATGGCGAGGGGCTGGACCTTCCCCGTTATGAGACTGCGCTGGCTGCCGGAGCGGATGTCCGCGCAGCGATCGAGGATGCGATTACGCTGGCGCCCGGCGAACGGTTCATGGTTCCGACAGGGATTGCTATTGCGCTTTCTCCCGGCTGGGAGGCGCAGATGCGCCCACGCTCAGGACTTGCCGCTAAACACGGTGTTTCCTGCGTGAACGCGCCCGGTACGATCGACGCCGATTATCGCGGCGAGCTGAAAGTCATTCTCATCAATCACGGAGCGGAAGATTTCACTATCAATCGCGGCGACCGCATTGGCCAGATGGTGATTGCGCCTGTTTGGCAGGCGCGTTTCATCGAGGTGGACGAACTCGACGAAACCGAGCGCGGACAAGGCGGCTTCGGATCGACCGGCGTTTGAGCTTTTTCTGAAGCGGTATGTCCGATCCCTGCCGTAAATCTTGACGGCGTCGGTGTCTCGCGGCATGTGCAGGGAAAAGCGGAAACCATAAATGACCAATCAGTCGAAAAGCCCGGACCCTGAAGTCATCTATACCGACAAACGCCGTATTTCATGTGACGGCGGCGGCGTCGCGCTCGGACATCCGGTGGTGTGGTATTCGCTGGAGGACGGTGAGGCTGAATGCGGTTACTGCGACCGCAAGTTTATATTCAGGCCCGGCGAGCACGACAGCGACGCCCACTAGGATTACCGCAGCGGAAACGGACGCCGCGCAGAAGCATCATCAGGCGATATGATTTCGACCTCTGCTTCTTCGGGGGCGGCGGGCAAGCTTTCGGTAGCGGCCGCTGGCGCTTCGTCGTCAGTTGCGTCGTCAGTTGCGTCGGCGGTTGCTTCCTCGATAACTGGCTGCGCTTGCGCTTCGGTCTGCGATGTCTGTGGCGCTGGCTGCGCGTCCTCCATGGATTTTTCCAGGGCGACAATCCGCTCGGTTAATCTGTCGACGGCAAACTCCAGCGCCTGCTCTGCGGGCGTGCGCGTTTCTGCGCCGAGACCAGCAGCGGCGTTCATCATGTGCAGTGTCGCCATCAATGAGGTCGGGGAGGTCAGCCAGATCCGGGCGCGATAGCTGTCCTGAACGATGTCCGCAAAGTGGCGGTGCAGATCATTGAAGATTGCATCGTTCGGCACGAACAGGATCGCGAAGTCTTCGGTTTCATCGGGGACGATGAGTTTTTCCGCGATGAAGATCATGTGTCGCAAGATGGCGCGGCGATAGGAGGTTGCGGCGTGATCGCGGGTTTTGTCGTCGGCGCGTGCATATCGATCATAGGCGTCAGCCGGGTATCGTGCATCGATAACGATTCCCGGTGCGCCCGGACGCAAGATCATGCAATCGGCTTTGATGCCGGTGGAAAGATCAGACCCAAGTTCATAACGGTCCGCAGGGAGCGCTGTGCGCACCAATTCGCCCAGCTGCATCAACCCGGCGACCGCCGGCGCTGCGCGTTCCGCCAACAGCTTGTTAAGTTCCCGCAGTTCCTCGGGCTGGTCAGCCGCCGAATTTTTCAAAACACTCAAGGCGTCGACGCGGCTTGAAAGCCGGGCAATGGCGGCTTTCATCGACTCACCGAGTTCCTCGATCCTGGCGGATATTTTTGCGGCCGTTTCATCACCGCCAGCGCGCGGAATTTGCGTATCGATGTTTTTAGTCTCTACATCAGCCGCAATGGCTGCGACCCGCTGATTTAGTTCTTCGCTTAACGATGCGAATTTTTTGCCCAGTGATTTGTCGATATGCGATTGTACGTCCTCTGCGTCGGCAGAGAGGCGCCCCGCCATGTCGTCTAACTTGCCCTGCATGTCGGCGACGGCTTGCATGCTATGGTCGAGCGCTGCTTCCGCCTTTTGTCGCTCCGCAGCTTCCTGGCGAAATTCTTCATCGCGCATGGCGCGCGCGGCTTCGGCCTCTGCGGCCGCCGTTCTGGCGCGCTCGGCTTCTTCCAGAGCAAGCCGGCGTTCCTCTTCCGCACGCAGACTATCTTCGGCGGCTTGCTGGTCCCGTTCCGTTTTCCAGTAGTCGTTGTCTATCTCCGGCAGTTGATCGATGCGCACATCGTCTGGCGGCAGGTCAACGGCTTCCTGCGACTCAATGAGGTCAGGCTGGGCTGAAACATCATCGCCCGTGCTCTCATCTTTCGTCTCGTCATTGGCAGGGGGAGGATCGAATATTCCGGCGAACACGGACGCTGGTTTTTCCGCCTCTGCGGTTGTGGCGGGCGCTTCCTCCGGCTCAACAGTTTCTATCTCTATGGGGGCGGCGCTGGCTTCGGCGTCCTCGGGCGCGATGTCGGTCGGCGCCTCGGTGTCCAACCCTTTGCGTTCCGATGGTTTTTTCTTGCGCTGTTTCTTCTTCTTCCCGTGATTTTCTACCTCAACGCCGGCATCGGCCGGCTCTTCAAAAGAGATATCAGCGTCGTTCCCGGCGGGTTCAAAAAATTGTGTATTGCGGGCGGCTCTTTCAGCGGGTTTTAGAACCCGCGCGCGAATGATGCCGACCATTGCAACCAGGAAGATCGCAACAAATACGCTGAAACCCAGCCATAATTGCGTGTTAGTGGCGGTAAACAGTGGTTCATTCGGCGGAGAGGTCAGCGTCTCCGCGACGTTTTCGCCCGCGCCATCCTGGCGCGCATTAGCCATACCAAAAGGCGTCAGCGTCCCCATTGATCTATTCCCACCGATAAACTCTACGCCACACGAGCCGCAGCATAGGCGAAATAGCGTTAAAATGCGAGGTTTCGGCGTTAACCATAAGAGCGGAGGAATTAATTCGCCGATCTTGACGGCGCGCAATGCCGCACATAACTCAACCCTATGGCGATCAGACCAATACTTACCGCGCCCGACCCGCGTTTGCGCGAGGTCTCAAAACCCGTGGAGCGGGTGGACGACGCTTTGCGCGCGCTGATGGATGACATGCTGGAAACCATGTATGACGCGCCGGGCATTGGCCTGGCCGCGATCCAGATCGGCGAACCGCTCCGGGTGATCGTGATGGATCTCGCCAAGGAAGATGAAGAGCCATCGCCAGTTTATTTCGTCAATCCGGAAATCCTCGACCCGTCCGAAGATACGGCGACTTACGAGGAAGGGTGTCTTTCCGTGCCGGAGTTCTTCGACGAGGTAGAACGGCCCGCAACCTGCCGCGTCAAATATCTAGGTTATGATGGCGCCGAACAGATCATTGAAGCTGAAGGGTTGCTGGCGACCTGTATCCAGCATGAGATGGATCATTTAGAGGGCATCCTCTTTATTGACCATTTGTCTCGT